>JAPYQV010000333.1 GCA_029937205.1 Alphaproteobacteria bacterium | reverse complement strand
TCTGGGCGTGGCGCGCTTCATCGGTTTGAATGCTTTGCAGCATTGTCGCAAAGCTGTGATCGCCGCACTTCGCGGCGTCGGCCGAGAGCGCGACAAACTGCAGGTTGGTAAACGACTGCTCGAGGCCCATGTTGAGCATTACGGCGGCAGACGTCGCATCGCGGGTGTGAGCGATGTCGTCGAGCGCGTGGCGCAAGCTGATGATGATCCAGTTTTCCGTCTTCGATGATTTGTGACACCAGTCGAAAACGGCGTCGTGCTTGAGGAAATCGTAGGCAAAGTAGATTTGTATCTGGCCGTGACGGATCTCATCAAGGGTGCCGAATGTCGCCATGTTGCGCATGCCGGGGGAACGGCTGAACCGGGTCATGCGCGCGAACGCCGACGCTGAGTGAAACTCCGCCCAACAAACGGCGCTAAAATGAAGCGCGAGGAGTGCCTTCCAGTGCGGCGAGGCGTTCTTGAAGAAATCGGCGCGCGAGAGGGCCGCTTTGACCGAATAAGCCGCGACGTCCTTATCCCGTTGCGAACGCACATAGTCGCGGTACGATACCTTGTAGGGCTCGTCGAAAGTCTCCCAGGTCTCGACCGGGATGCCGAAATCATTCGACATCGGTGACGGATACATTGCCTCTTCCGAGACGTAGCCAAGCGTCCAGTTCGTCTCGCGCGCGAGATCGTACCAGTCTTCCATCTTCAACAAGGCCATCAGTAACCTCCCCGGCGTCTCACCTCTAGGCGAGGGCCGAAAGTATTGTGCCGCCATCTTGCGCCGGCTTCGGATGAATTGGATCTGCACCAGTATCGGGCGAGTTGAGTTGTCGTCGCGCGGCAGAGAATCGATCGTGCACCGGTTTCAAATTGGTCACAAATTTTCTTTCTAGCGAACATCATAAAACGAAAATCGTGAATTCAGAGTTGAAATGTGAATGTATATTCTAAAAAAATCAAGATGAATGACGAATTTCGTCCCAAAATAGATTAAATTCGACGGAATTCGTTTTCTCATGGAATAGTCAACCTTCTTGCCGGCCGGTGACTCAACAAGCTTAATGAAGATACCAAGAAGTGTGGAGTATTCTGCGCCGTAGGGCGGAATTAGGGAGAAAATTGAGTTCCCGAATGTCTTGTGTGGGTGGCTCCCACGTTGCAAGGACTTAGTGACGACATAGCGGCCAAGTTAGGTACAGTCTTGTGTCAGGCCTGTTGACGCGGATTTCTAAAACCGCTGGCCCTGATGGTTTCCGTGGATCGGGTCCCACTCTCAGTTGCGGGCGATTACGCCCCAGACATTCGTCGGGTTGTCCTCATCCCCGGTCTAACCGGTTCGCCATCACGTCTCGCCGTCCTCACGATTGAAGATCATCTCGATTTCTTGCGAGTGATTTGTGTATCAAGCCCCTAGCTCCACATCTGGCTGGCAGGTGCGGTAATCTTCGTCACGGGTCATGACCGCCCAAGCAATTCGTGCCGCCTTGTTGGCCATCGTGACAGCGACCAGCTTGGCTGGCTTTCTCTGCAACAGACCCATGACCCAGGGATGGTCATCTGGATTGCGGCGGACCGATTGAAGTTGCGATGTCATCCCGCTCACCAGCAAACGTCGGAGGTATTGGTCACTCATCTTGGAGATGTGCCCCATGCGCTCCTTACCGCCACTGGAATTTGCTCTCGGTGTCAGCCCCAGTGGGGCGGCAAACTGACGTCCCGAGCTATATTCGTGCGGATTGGTAACAGTGGCGTCCAAAGCCGACGCCGTGATGGCCCCAATCCGCTTTGATTCCAGCTCCAGACGTAAATCAGACGGCGGTTTGAGTTCCGAGATTAGCTGAGGCTGTTGAAAACGTCGGCTGGAGGGTGGTGCTAGGAATTGCCCGATTTGATTTTACGTTGGACTAATGGCTTCAGAGGGTGTCTTTACAACCCTACGCGCTGTCAGGACGAGGTTTTGGGTTCTTCTGCCGATCCCTTCGTATCGAAAGTATTTGAAGCCAGCCAGTGGGCAAGAAATTTCGTATTAGGCGCCTGCACACGAGTTTTTCAACAGCCTCAGCCAACAACGGACATGTGTGGATGTCGGGCGATCCACAAAATCAATGCTCGCGCGCACGCCTAAATTGGCGCATTCGGCATTGCCATGACTGCAAGTTCTACCGCCGTTTCAAGTCAGGTCTTCCGTTGCAACACCGGGGGCGAAAGCATCGATATCAATCCGTTTCTCGTCCTGCCGAAAGGTCAGGGCGCTTTTGCAGTCGATGCTTTAATCGTCCCGAGCAAGCAATCGTGATCAAAAACAGGCCGCGGTTTCAGTCTTGGAAATATTTCGGCGCCGACTGTTCGGTCGCTGTTGCCGTCTTGCCGGCGGTCCGGCCCTTGCCAAGCCGGATTGCGATCTGCCATCCTGACACGCAAACGAAGGCGCAAGCGAGGATCCATAATGCCGATTAGCGACAGCGGTCAGCGTATTCCAGGCTATTGTGCGCTCTGCACCTCGTCGTGCGGCTGCATTTCGGTGGTCAAGGAAGGCCGCCTGGTCGCGGTCGAGCCCGATCCGTCGCACCCGACCGGAAAGGCGCTCTGCGGCAAGGGCCGCGCGGCACCCGAGCTGGTGCACCACGAGGAGCGCCTGCTCTACCCGCTGCGCCGCGTGAACCCCAAGGGCGATCCTGAGCCCCGATGGGAGCGGATCAGCTGGGACGAAGCGCTCGATAGCACGGCCGACGCGCTGAAACGGCTCACTGCGACAGGCGGCCCGCAGAGCGTTGCCTTCGGCATCACAACCCCGTCCGGCACGGGGCTGCAGGACGCCTACCCCTGGATCGAGCGGCTGCGCTACGCCTTCGGCAGCCCCAACGCGCCGTTCGGCACCGAGATCTGCAATTTCCACCGGGACAATGTCTACGCCTATACATTCGGCGTCGACACGCCAATGCCGGACTTCGCCCAGACCGACTGCATCATCCTGTGGGGGCACAATCCGAGCTCGACCTGGCTCGCCTATGCCAGCCGGGTCGCCGACGCGAAAGCGCGCGGCGCGAAGCTAATCGTCATCGACCCGCGGCGCGCGGGCCTCGCGGTCAAGGCAGACGCGTGGCTCCGCGTGCGGCCCGGCAGCGACGGCGCACTCGCACTCGGCCTGGCGAACATCTTGATCGAAGAGCAGCTCTACGACGCGGCGTTCGTCCGTGACTGGACCAACGGCCCGTTCCTGGTCAGTGAGGACGGTACAATGCTGCGCGCGCGCGACATCGTGGCGGACGCGGGCGAGGCGCTCCGGGTCGCCTGGGATGCCGAGGCCGCGAAGCCGGTGCTGTACGACCCCGCGTCCGGCGCCTATGACGGCGCGTCGTCGTCGTTGGCGCTGACCGGGCGTTACGAGATCGCGGGCGCGGACGGCACGACCATATCGTGCCGGCCCGCGTTCGAGCTCTACGCAGAGTATTGCCGCGTCTTCACGCCCGCGCATGTCGAGGCGATCACCTGGGTTGCGGCGGACCAGCTGCGCGCCGCCGCCCGCCTGATCGCCGAAGCCGGCGCAGTCGCCAGCTACAGCTGGTCCGGCGTTGGCCAGCACAGTAATGCAAGCCAGACCTCGCGCGCGATCGCGCTGCTCTACGCGCTCACCGGCAGCTTCGACGCGCCGGGTGGCAACGTCCTGTTTGATACCATCCCGGTGGCGGACATCGCGGGCGCCGAACTGCTCTCGCCCGAGCAGATGACGAAGGCGGTCGGGAGTTCGGAACGCCCCCTGGGCCCGGAGCTCAACGGCTGGATTTCTACCGACAATCTCTACCGAGCGATCCTCGAGGGCACGCCCTATCCGATCAAGGGCATGGTGAGCTTCGGCACCAACATCCTTATCAGCCACGCGGATACGGCGCGCGGCCTCGCGGCGCTGAAAGCGCTCGACTTCGCGGTGCATATCGACATGTTCATGACGCCGTCGGCGGCGCTC
>JAPYQV010000332.1 GCA_029937205.1 Alphaproteobacteria bacterium | reverse complement strand
GGCCTCAACGGCGCTGCCCACCTCGGCAATTTCGCCGGCGCCTTCGCAGCCGAGAATATGCGGCATGTCGACGCTAAGATAGCCGGAAATACCGCCGCAGACATCGAGGTCGAAATGATTGAGCCCAACCGCCTTCAGATTGATCAAGACATCGTTGGGGCCAATCTTCGGTGCCTCAATATCCTCGTAGACGAGCTCTTCCGGTCCACCATGTTGGTGGATGACAACCGCTTTCATTATTCATTTTCTCCGATTTAGGCTGCAACGAGGGTCGCGCGTTGCGTTTCCTGCGGCGTATCGCGCATGACCGCCGCCATATCGAGCTCGGCGTCAGCGTCGACTGGGGATAGGTAGCGCCCCTGATAGGATATTTCCAGGCCGCTCTCGCGGAACGGAAATGGGTCAAGACTGTAAGTATCGTCGCCGATGGCACGCACGGTGACGGTGGCATCCGCCTCCGAATTGAGCGGAACATTTTCAAACACCGCCTCGCCGCGCCCGGCGGCATGCGTGCAATTGAAATAAAGCGCGAACGTGTCGAAAAACTGTAGAATCTTGTAATTCGCAAACAGCGGCCCCTCTTCCACCCAGGCGGCGGTACGGGGGTCAGCGGCGAGCTCTGCCTTCAATCGCGATTGGCGCTGGAACTCGTTGTCCAGCATGCTATCGGCCAGCAGACGGTATTCGTCCGGAATGAGATCGATCAGTACCTTGTCGGACAAACCGTAACGCCCGTTATAGAGCCCCCAAATGTGCATGCTGTCGATCAGCCCGCAATAGGGATGCTGCGCTTCGTTGTGCACGGGCGAGCGCGCACTGGTCAGAAGAATAACAGGCAACGGTGTTTCAACGAGATTGTGCGGCAGGCCGGTGTTCGGATTAATCGGCGGATTGTTGTCCAGGTCCACCCAGCCCTGGTCGTGCCAGCGGCAGACATAGAGGAATTCTTCGCGAGGCTCGGGCTGGGCGAATTGATCATTGCCGTAATTTTCGGCGAATTGCCCAACCAATTCCAAATGCTCCGCCAATTTCATGACGTAACGCTTGCCGGATTCCTGACCTTCGGGTGCCGATTGAATGATCATTTCTCTAATCCCCCTGAATATATCTATGCTCGGCGCATCTTACAGGATGCCAATGCGCAACAATAGTTTGTCGAACTTCAAGAATGCGTCATTCGTTCAGCGATCTGGCCAAACCACGCTGAGCCCACTTTCCAGCAAAAATCGTGTGAACCGTAATGATATTTATTTATGAGCTGCGGCAGGTGGGCCGGTAAATCGGGCACGAATTTAGATACCAGGGTTTCCGAGCCCTCTACCCACTGGGTCATGGATGCCGGGGTCACTTCAAAATGGGCCTGAAAGGCATAAGTCGCGGCGCCTATCCGAAACGCTTGATTGCGGCATTCTTCGCCTTCGATCAACAAAGTTCCCGCATCAGGGATATCAAAGGTCTGGCTGTGAAATTCGGCAAGATAGAGTGGATCCGCGAATTGCTGGCCGAGAAGCGCATCGTCACGCGCCGCGGCGGTCATGTGGGCCTGGATAAATCCGATCTCGGAGGCCGGTAGATCATAGGTCCTGGCACCAAAGGCCCGGGCGATGATTTGCGCGCCCAAACAAATGCCCAGAACGGGCTTTTCCGCCAATGTGAAAATCCGCGCGAGCTCGGCCGCCTGATCAAGCCACGGAAATTCAGCCACATCGCCCGCATTCATGATGCCGCCCAAAAGCATAAATGCATCATATCCGGAATCATCGGCAGGCAGTCGGGCATCCGCCTCCAGATGCGGCATACAGGCTTCCAACACGGCATCATGCCGTGCCGCAGGCTCCTGCAGATAGGCGGGACCCGAGCTCAGATGGCTCTGAAGAACCAGAACTTTCATGACGCGGTGATGCCGGGCGAGAGCGGTACTTAGAACTTCACCATGTCGCCGCCCTTCAGCGCCAGCATCTCGCGCGCCTCGGTCGGTGTGGCAATTTCCAAGGATAGATTTTCCATGATCGAGCGGATGATGGTAACTTGCTCGGCATTCGATTTCGCCAGCTTGCCTTTGCCGGCATAGAGGCTGTCTTCCAGTCCGACACGCACATTGCCACCCATAATCGCACCCATGGTGACGAACGGCAGTTGATGGCGCCCGGCTGCCAGGATCGACCATTGGTAATCGTCGCCAAACAATTGGTTGGCGATATCGCGCATATGCATAAGGTTTTTGTGATCCGCGCCGATGCCGCCCAAAATTCCGAAAATCGTCTGCACGAGAAACGGCGGCTTGACCAAACCCCGGTCGACGAAGTGGGCCAGATTGTAGAGATGGCCGACATCGTAGCACTCGAACTCGAATCGCGTGCCGTGTCCTTCGCCTAATATTTCAAGAATTCCTTCTATATCTTTGAAAGTGTTCTTGAAAATAAAATCTCTTGTCATCTCAAGATGATTGCGTTCCCACTCATATTTGAACTCTTTCATCTTGTCCAAAATGGGGAACAGGCCGAAATTCATCGACCCCATATTGAGCGAGCACATTTCCGGGCTGGCGACCAGCGGGCCGGCGAGGCGTTCTTCAAGCGACATGCCGTGACCGCCGCCGGTGGTAATGTTTACGATCGCATCGGTCTGCTGTTTGATGCGCGGCAAAAATTGCATGTAGACGTCCGGATCCGGCGTCGGGCTGCCATCTTCGGGATTACGCGCGTGCAGATGCAATATCGACGCGCCGGCCTCGGCGGCGTCAACCGCCTGGGTGGCGATCTCATCCGGCGTGAGCGGCAAATAGGGCGACATGGTGGGCGTGTGAACTGACCCTGTGACGGCGCAAGTAATGATGACCTTCTGGCTCGCGGCCATTGCGGCTCTCCTTTGTCTAAATGAGAATATGTCTTTGCTGGCCCCTTCATACTCGCACCGGAGTGCTGAGACAATGGGGCAACAAAGTGACTTAGGGCGCCGTCAATTTCCTTGTTTCAAACCGTCCGGGTGGCCATATTCGCCGGTGAATCGAGCTGAGCCTCTAGATCATAGAAAGCGACAAAAAATATATGAGCATTAAGATTGAATGCCTGTTGGAGTGCGCGAACCATCTCGGCGAAGGCCCGGTGTGGGATGTCGAAGAAGGCCGCCTCTATTGGGTCGACGGCACCGGGCGGCGGGTCGACAAACCGGCGGTGTGGCGCATGGACCCGAAAACCGGCAAGGTGGAGAATTGGATGGTCGACAAGGATGTCGGCGCCATGGCACTGCGAAAGGATGGCAACGCCGTCATGGCCCTGGCCGACGGCTTCTATTTCTTCGATTTCGACACGGGCAAATATGAGCTGATTACCGAAATCGAAGCGGATAAACCACGCACCCGCCTGAATGATGGCAAATGCGACCGGCGCGGGCGCTTTTTTGCCGGCGGTATGGACGATAAAGAGGAATTGAAAATCTGTGGCCTGTGGCGCCTCGACCCTGATTTATCGGTGACGATGGTCGACGACGGCATTATTTGCTCCAACGGTCCGTGCTGGAGCCCAGACGACAAGACCTTCTATTTTGCTGACACATTCCAAGAAGAATTCTGGGCCTACGACTACGATATCGAGAACGGGACTCTCTCCAACAAGCGCTTTTTCGCCAGCACAAAAGACGATGAAGGTGTGGCCGACGGCTCGACGATCGATGAAGAAGGCTATCTGTGGAACGCCCAGGTTATCGGCGGCGACTTGGTACGCTATGCGCCGGACGGTTCGGTTGACCGCCGAATCGGCATGCCGGTGAAAAATCTCACCAGCGTCAATTTTGGCGGCGAAAATATGGATACGCTGTATGTGACCTCCATGGCACGAGTCAGCCACCCGGCGGTGCATGACAGGTTTATTGTCGAGGCAAAACCGCAATATTTGGCCGGCGCGCTGTTTGCCGTCACCGGCCTTGGTATCCGCGGCGGTCCGGAGCCACGCTTTGCCGGTTGAGCCACGTCCGGCG
>JAPYQV010000331.1 GCA_029937205.1 Alphaproteobacteria bacterium | reverse complement strand
ATCCGGTACTGGTCGAGAAGCTCGGCCTGGCGACCGATTCGGGCGGCGCCGGGTATCGCCGCGGCGGCTGCGGCTATGACAAGCAAATCCGCGCGCTGGCCGACGCGACGCTGCTCTCCAACGCCGACCGCGCGCTGTTGAACACCTATGGTGTCAATGGCGGCGGGCCGGGCGATGCGTACGGCATTTCGGTGCGCCGCGGCGACGGCACGATTGAGGAAGTCGCCGGCATGTCGGACAATATCAAAATCGAAGCCGGCTCGGTGGTGCGTATCAAGACCACCGGTGGCGGCGGCTGGGGCGATCCGCTGGAGCGCGAGGCCGAGATGGTGTGCGCCGATGTGCGCGCCGGCCTAGTCTCGGAACAAGCGGCGCTGGAGGATTATGGCGTGGTGCTGGTTAAGGACAGCCATCATCTCGGCGCCGATCTCAGCGCCACGGCCAACCGCCGGGCCGAAATGCGTGCGGCGCGGGGCAAGCTGGCCATGTTCGACCGCGGGCCCTATTTTGAACAAATAAAGCGCGACACCGGCATCAATTGGCCGGACGGCTGGAGCGACCCGGACGCCGGTTGCGATGCCACAGAAGTAAACCAGATAAGAATAGACCAGACAGATATCGACGAGAAGAATTGGCCAGATGAAGCCACCGCTGTTCGATTACGTAACGCCTGAGAGCGTTGAGGAAGCCGTTGCGGCGCGCGCGGCGGAAGTGGATTCGGTGCTGCTGGCCGGCGGCCAGAGCCTGCTCGCGACGCTTAATTTCCGTATCGCCAATCCGGCGCTGCTGATCGATATCAGCCGCATCCCGTCACTGCGCGGGATCGATGTGAATGACAGTGAGATCATCGTCCGCGCCATGGTGCGCCAGCGTGAGGTCGAGCTCAGCGAGGCGGTGCATCAGGCCAATCCGCTTGTGCGTGAAGTGCTGCAGAACGTTGCCCATACGGTGGTGCGCAACCGCGGCACCGTCGCCGGCAGCATCGCCCACGCCGACGCGGCGGCGGAATTGCCGGCCATGCTGCTCGCCGTCGAGGGCTCGGTCGATGTGCAAGGCCCGGGCCGCAAACGCAGCATCGCCGCCGGCGATCTGTTCCAATTTCACCTGACCACCAGCCTCGCCGATGATGAGATGATCATCGCCGTGCGCATTCCCGTTTTGCCGCCCGCGACCGGCTGGTCGTATATGGAATTCGCGCGCCGCCACGGCGATTACGCCCTGGCCGGCATCTGCGCTTTGGTGACGCTTGATGGTGACGGGCGCTGCACGAAGGCGCGCCTTTCGGCCTGCGGTATCGCCTCGACGGCGGTGCGTCTCGCCAGCGCTGAGGAAGAATTGACCGGCGATATGCTGGACGAGACTGCCATCGCACGCGCGGCAAAAGCGGCGCGGGACGCGGTGACGGCGGTCGATGACAGCCAGGCGAGCACCGCCTATCGCCGCCATCTGGTCGATACTTTGACCCGTCGCACTTTGATACAAGCGAAAGGCCGGGTGGCATGACGCGCCAGATACGCAAAGTTCTGCCCCGGGAGAATAGCGATCCCCGGCGCGAGGTGTCGCTTACGGTCAATGGCGAAGCGGTGACGCGGCGCGTCAGCACGCGCCTGTTATTGTCCGATTTTCTCCGCCATGAACTTGGCCTGACCGGCACCCATGTCGGCTGCGAACATGGCGTTTGCGGATGTTGCACGGTGACCCTCGACGGCGCCGCCGCGCGCTCCTGCCTGACGTTGGCGGTGCAGGCCGATGGCGCCACCATCCGCACCATCGAGGGCGTGGCGCCGAGCGCCGATGTTCTCCACCCGGTGCAGCAGGCATTTCATGAATGCCACGCGCTGCAATGCGGCTTTTGCACGCCCGGTTTCATCATGTCGGTGGTGAGCTTTTTCGAGGAGAACGAAAATCCCGACCTCAGCGAAGATGCCATCCGCGAAGCGCTGTCGGGCAATCTCTGCCGCTGCACCGGCTATCAGAACATTGTCCTCGCCGTGCGCCGCGCCCATGAACTGATGACAAACGGCGCGGAGGCGTAAGCACATGTCGACCGCCCAGTTTGGAGAACGCGTGCAGCGCCTGGCCGACGCCAAGCTGGTGCGCGGCGAAGGCAATTACATCGACGATATTCCGCTCGACGGCGCGCTGCATGTGGCATTCGTCAGGAGCCCCTTTGCGCGGGCAAAAATCAATTCCATCGACTGCGAAGCCGCCCGCGAAATGGACGGTGTCGCCGCCGTCTATACCTCGGACGATATTGGCCACCTCGATATTGAAATGCCGTTGCTGATACCGCACCCGTCGTTAACCCAAGCGCGCACCCAACGCCCGTTGGCGCGGGGTGACGTGTTCTATGTCGGCCAGACCGTCGCCATGGTCGTGGCGGTAGACCGCTATACGGCGGAAGATGCCATCCGCATGGTCGATGTGGATTACGAGCCGTTCGATGTGGAACTGGATTTGGAAGCGGCAATCCAAGACGATGCGCCCCGCGTCCATGCCGACGTGCCGAACAATGTGGCGGCGCATTTCATCCAGACCTCAGGCGATCCCGACGGCGCCTTCGCACGGGCCGAGCATTTCACCAAGATCCGGGTTCAGGTCGACCGCAGCACGGCGGCACCGCTTGAATGCCGCGCCATGGCGGCGCGCTGGGACGCGGTCATGGAGGAGCTGATGGTATGGGACGGCACGCAAGCGCCGATATCGGTGCGCGGCGGCCTCGCCTCCATTCTCGGCCTCGATGAGGACAAGGTGCGCGTCACCGCGCCCGATGTCGGCGGCGGCTTCGGCCAGAAGGTGCTGCTGTTCTATCCCGACGAATTGCTGGTGCCCTATGCCGCCATGCAACTCGGCCGGCCGGTTAAATATATCGAGGACCGCAACGAGAATTTCATCGGCTCGGCGCAGGAGCGGACGCAAATTCATGAAATTGAATTGGCGGCGACCAAGGACGGCGAGATTTTAGGTCTGCGCGATTCCTTCCTGCACGATACCGGCGCCTTTATTCCTTACGGCATCGCCATCGCCCAGGTCGCCTCCACGTCCATCGCCGGCCCTTACCGGGTGCCCAATATCTGGGTCGAGTTTAAGGCGATCTACACGCCGACCGTGCTGGTGACGCCCTATCGCGGCTGCGGCCGGCCGCAGGCCTGTTTTGCCATCGAACGCGCGCTCGACAAGCTCGCCGACGAGCTCGGCCTGGATCGCTTCGAAGTGCGCCGGCGCAATCTTATCCGCGATGAGGAATTCCCCTATCGCCGCGATGGTTTGCTCTTTGCCGATGGCCTGCCGGTGGAATATGACAGCGGCCAGTATAATCGAGCATTGGAAATGGTAGCCGAGCATATCGACCTCGATGCCTTTGCCGCCGAGCAAAAAGCGGCGCTAGCCGAGGGCCGCTATCTCGGTCTCGGGCTCGGCTATTATGTCGAGGGCACCGGCCTTGGCCCCTATGAGGGCAGCCATATCCGCATCCATCCGATCACCGGCAAGGTCTACGTCAATACCGGGCTGTCGTGTCAGGGCCAGGGCCATGAAACGGTGTTTGCGCAAATTGCCGCCGATCAGCTCGGCGTCGATGCCAGCGATGTGATTGTCGTCGAGGGCGATACCGGCGCGTTCGATTGGGGCGTTGCCACCTTCGCCAGCCGCGCCGCCGTGGTGAGCGGCAACGCCATTCACAAGACGGCGATAAAGGTTCGCGCGCAAGTGCTGGAGGCCGCCGCCAACATGCTCGAAGCGGCCCAGGAAGATATCGTCCTCGAAGACGGCAAGGCGTTTGTGAACGGCGTGCCGGAGATGGCTGTAACCCTGGCCGAGATCGCCACCGCGTCAAATCCGCTGCGCTATGCCTTCAACGAGGCAGCCAAGACATCGACCCAATTTGCGCCGGCCAGCAAGCATGACGGCCCGGCGCTGGTCGAGGGCGAGGCGCCCGGCCTGGAGGCGACGGATTATTACAGCCCGCCGCACGCGACCTGGGCT
>JAPYQV010000330.1 GCA_029937205.1 Alphaproteobacteria bacterium | reverse complement strand
AGGCGGTTGCCTCTTCGCTAATCGCTCGGGAGCGCCGGATCATCCCCCGAACGCTCCACATGGCGATCAGCATGACCGGAATCGTAGCGAGCGTCATGGGCACCGACACCGCTAGCGTCAAGCCGAAATAGGCGACGATCAGGATTGCCGTCCCGACGAGACCGATTACCTGGAATAGCGAACCCGACGCGCGCTCAGATTCGGTGATGAAGTCGTTGATTGCGGATCCGACTGAATCCGCTTCGCTGTAGGAAAGTTTAACACTGAGATAATGCCGGAACAGGCGGTTTCGAACTTCCCGGAGAAGACCGAGACTCGCGTACGAAGCGAAGACCATACGGACATAAGTAAAGGCGATGCTTGCTCCGAGGAACAGAAACGCTGCGGCGAGCAGAGACGGCAGGGTGACCGCAAGACCGAGCGCACTATAAACATCAATCAACGCCGCCCAAAGCCCGGAACTCTCAGAGAGCGCAGCAACATCTCCATCCTGCTCGAGAAAGTCCATGATCGGCAATATCATACCGACACCGATGCCTTCGAAAAGAGTGCCGAGAAGGTGCGTCACCAGCAAAGTAATCGCGACCCCGCGCCTCAGCCCGAGTAGGCGGGATGCAAATATAAATCGTTGAATATTCATGTAATACGGATTGCAGGCTAGCTTACGGCCAGTGGCGCGCTACCGACGACGCCCCAGTTGAATAGCAAAACGACGGCTGAGCAAATCCCCTAACGCCGAGCGACACCATTGAAAAAACGGCATATGGGTAGGATCTCCGCGAAACGGATCCAGGTGCTCGTGATCGCTGACCGTGCGAATGTCGGATAGCGAATGCTTAACGTCAAATGTGATCAGGCGATTGTTCGCCGTCAGTTGAATTTCACCGGCCCAGGCGGTTTCATTTTTCTCCAGGATATTTTCAAGATGGAGATATCGCGCCGACAAAGCGGGAATACGCAAGCGCGGCAATTTGCGCCCATCCATGGTCAATACTGAACAGAGAATTGGCTTCTGGTACGGATTGATAAGAACCAGTGATTCGCCGTAGTCCCGCTCCCGGTCAAGCCGCACGACAGAATAGGTGTCGACAAAACGTCCATACGCTGCGATTTGGGCAATGACGGGCGGCGACGAAAACTTGTAAGCATTGTCGGAAAGAAAACTTTTCTTCCCTGCCGCCGAATAGAATGAATAGGCCAACAATGGCTTGTTTCCGACAAATCGAATGTCGCCGTCTTCCACGCGAAAATCATTGTCGAGAAAACCGGGATTTTCATCCCATGCATTTTCACAATCTCGCCAAACGAATGCTTGCGGGCGGGGGCCAACGATCTTGCCGCCTCGAATTTCAATATGGCGGGTCTCCTGTGCAGCGATTTTCCCGTCGTGAAAAACCCTGAATCGGTGTCGAATCCGGCCAGCACTGCCCGACAAGCGTTTCTCCACTGCCTCCGCGGAAACCGGAATCGTGCAGTCATACCCGACGAGAAGGGAAGAAATTGTCGGAATCACATATTGCGACACTTGATGCTCACAAATGATCGATTGAAAATCGGCCGAGATCAGGCGCCGCATACACGACATGCATTTTGTAGCCCGGATTGTTCAACACGGCACGCACGCCCATTGGCCGACCAACAACACGGCTTGCCGTCATTTCGTCCATGGTTATCTCGTGAATAGCGGCGCCTTTAGCTGCCACGGAGATTTGGTGAGACAGCGGCACAATATCTTCGACATCGTCATCCAGAACCGGATACTGGAATACGCCTTCCATTGCTCGCCGTGTGGGGTTGACGATCGTCAGAAATACCCGTTGATCGGTTGGATGCGATATGAGTGTCACTTGCCTTTCAAGCAGGCCGCCAGCGCGTTGGGTATGCACGGCGCAACTTCCCGATCGAGCATTTATTTCGATCTGCGGTCGCGTGTTCCCGCGCATTCCCGGCGCACAAAATCGCCATTGTACCTTCATGAGGCCGACTGTAAGAAAACTGTTAGCGCGCGCTTCCTCAGGAAACATGTCAGTCAAATTCAACCGCCAGCTTTCGCCCATTTCGATGCGATGTCGTTGACGGGCGCGGACATTACCTTGTGCATCGTACACTTTTACCGCGTAGACAATCGGTGGCGCCGCGATATTGCCTTCAAACATGAGAGAGTGATTGGCGACTGTCAGCCGTTGCTCTATGCCGGCGCCGATCAGGATTGGAGCGGCACCCTCGAGAGGATAGGGAACCTGTAGGCCAAGACCGTCAAGAAATCTATAAATCCTTCGCTTGAGCGTTAACGTCGAAGCAGGCTGCTTTCGCTGTAGCGCATTTGCCGCCGGCATGTCGCCACGATTTGGCAAAGACGTGTAGAGATATTCGAGGTCGAGCAGACAAGCGGTGCATGATTTTCCGGCACCTGTTCGAGCCAGAAGATCGTCGAAGCTCTCCGATGGATGTGTTTTGAGTTCCGTCCGAAACTGCTCGATCGAAAGATCGATACAGCCGCATATGATCTCATCCTCGCCGGTCAGTGATTTGTCCGCGATACGATCGCCGATCTTATTTGCCATTGACGATCCCGTCAGCAAGGACCAACCGGACAGCGTGATCGCTCCGGCCTAACTGCTCCCAGCCATCTGCGAACTCAAACTGATATCCTTCGCTCTCGCAAATTTTTCGCATTTCATCGACAGGGTAATAAAAATCTTTGATACGACGACGCTCGTATCGCCCTTCCTCAGCCGGCGTGAAGGTAAAGAAAAACTGGCTGTCGCCACTGATCAAGCGTTTCAAATTGCTGAGGAAAATTCGAATGTCGGGCTCGGGCATATGGTGAATTACGGAGCCGGCCCAGATATAATCGAATTGGTGGCCATCAAGCTCATCCAAGCGGCAACTCGAAAGTTCGATCAATTTGTATGACCCATCCTGCAAGTTCCGCGCCCTGGCGAGCTCGGCGGCGGACTTTAGACGTTGGCCCGATATATCGACACCGACATAATGTTTATCGTTCAAATACGGAACGAGAAACACACCTGTCCGCATGAATCCGCAGCCATAATCGAGTATATGATGATGTGGAAGAAGGCCTTTGGCCTTCAGAAATTCGAAGTGCCCGCGCGCATCGTCGACGTATCCATCCGGCACAGGCTTGTGACCGCTCTGTTCCGCCGAACGGTTCATGCGCCAAGCGTAGAATTCCAACCAGCTGCGCCCGATCAAGCGGAAGCAAAACAGGTAAATTAGCCATTCTCGCGGCAGTATATAGAAACGATAACGCACTGAATTATGACGGCCCCGAAGGAGCTTGATAATGCGGGTTTTCAGGCCGGTCATGCGTTAACGCCTTTTTCATTGCGTGCGGCATATGAGGGCGCCGCTGGTTCGGTCAGAAGCGCCTGTGCAAGGCGCCAATCCGCCTCCGTGTCTATGTCGACCGAGGCGACGGTATCCATCTCGATCGGAAATGTCGCCGGAGGAAAAAGCGTGTCATGTTTGCGAAGGGCGGCGCTCCGAATCAGATAGAGCGCTCCATTGGGGACAAAAAGCGGCGAATGAGTGTCGGATGCCGATACAGGTGCGAGAGAACCTACCGTATCGAGGTGAAAAATTCGGTTGGCGCCAAAACCGAGACGCCGAACGGCAATCACCGCATTGACCTCGTCACGTGCAGCGAGAAGCCTGACGGCATCGCGCAATGCAGCGCCGGTCCGCAGCGGCGACGTCGTTTGCAACAATAAGACATAAGTGGGGTCCGCTCCGGTATCTTGGCGAAACCAATCGAGAGCGTGGAGAAGGACAGGCAGTGTGGGTACGGTATCGCCCGCCAGTTTCTCGGGGCGCAGAAACGGCACCTGCCAACCCAAAGCGCGGCCGCACTCGGCGATTTTAGGATCGTCAGTCGAGAGCAGAACAGGCGCCTTCAGTTCCGCCTGAGCAATCGTGTCTTGAGTACGTTCCAACAAATTTCGCCCTGCCAGCAGACGGGTATGC
>JAPYQV010000329.1 GCA_029937205.1 Alphaproteobacteria bacterium | reverse complement strand
CAGGTTTTTCTTCTGCCGTATCGGGCACGCTGTGCGCCATCATGCCGGCCAGGGCATGTGCCGCATTGCCGAGCACGGCGCGGGTGATCGGATTGAGCCCGGCGATATCGGCCACCGAATAGACCATGGCGATGTCGTTCGGCCCGACATAGGGCGCGACATCGCCCGACGCCACGGTGGACACCAGTATTTTGGGCACACCGAGCGGCAGCGCGCGCATGCCGGTGGCGGCAAGCGCCGTGTTGCCGCTGCCGCCGGCGCCGATCATGCCGCCGATATCGCTTCGAGTCTGTACAAACTGCGCGAAGGCCTCGGCCATGGCGGAAACCGCGCGGCCCCGGTCGTCGCCGCCCAGCACCGCGCCGACGCCGTCCGGATGATGCGACGCCACTTCCTCGGCGCTGACATCGACCGAGCCGGTGTCTGGGCTGCCGGTGCCGACATCGACCAGGCAGGTTTCGCTACCGGCGGCTTCCAGCAAACCCTTCATATAGCGCAACTCGGCGCCTTTGGTGTCGCAGGTGCCGACCACATAGGCCTTGGCCATAATCCCCGTCCTCAATATTTTCCCTGAAATATTGTGTAGCATGATTGCAGGCGGCATCGCGAGGAGGCTGGGATAACGGTGGTGAAACAGGATAGGGTTGGCGCCAGAGGTGGGATAACGCTGCCGGCGCTCGGCCTCGGCACCTGGAAAATGGGTGAAAAGAAGAACCGCCGCAAAGAGGAAGTGGCCGCCTTGCGGCTCGGTCTGGATCTCGGCCTTGGCCTGATCGATACGGCGGAGATGTACGCCAGCGGCGGTTCCGAGCAGGTTGTCGGTGAGGCCATTCGCGGGCGCCGTGACGAGGTCTATCTGGTATCCAAGGTGCTGCCCAGCAATGCCTCGCGAAAAGGCACCATCAAAGCGGCAGAGCGCAGTCTCAAGCATTTAAACTGTGAATGTATCGACCTCTATCTCCTGCATTGGCCGGGCTCTTATCCCGTGGCGGAAACATTGGAGGCGTTTGAGCGTCTCGTTGACGATGGCAAGATTCGCCATTACGGCGTCAGTAATTTTGACTCGGACGAGATGGCCGATGCCATGGCGGCGCCACTCGGCGACGCGATCTGCGTCAATCAGATTCTCTATAATCCGGCTCAGCGCGCGATCGAAGCCGAGCTCGTGCCGTGGTGTGCGGCGCGCGAGGTGGCATTGATGGCTTATTCGCCGCTGGATCAGGACAGCCTTCTCCAGGACGCCGTCTTGGAGCAGATCGCCGATCGCCACCAGGTCTCCACCGCAACCGTGGCGGTGGCCTGGACGCTGCGCATCCCCGGCATGATCTCAATCCCCAAGGCAACCGCGCCGGCCCATGTACGCGCCGTTGCCGCCGCGCGCGAACTTGAGCTCACGGAAGATGACCTTGAGTCCATCGATCGCGCTTTCCCGCTGCCGAATGCCGGCGCACGACTGGCGGTCTACTGACCGCCGTGCGTCGCCGCGATCAGGCCGCCATCGACGACGAGGTCGGCGGCGGTGACATATTTGGCTTCGTCGGAGGCGAGATAGAGCGCCGCGTAAGCGACATCCCAGCCTTCGCCCATATGGCCCATGGGAACCTGCTTGTTGCGCTTCTCGATCAGCGCCGACGCATCGCCGGCGCCATATTGTCCGGCCAGGCGGACCTCCACGAGGGGGGTGTGCATCAGGCCAGGGGAAATCGAATTGCAGCGGATGCCGAGGGGCGCATATTTGACCGCGAGCGCGCGGCCGAACTGAACCAGGCCGGCCTTGGCCGCGGCATAGCCGACATGGTCATTGCCGATATGGCGCAGGCCGGCGATCGATGAGATATTGACGATCGCACCGCTGCCCTGGCGCTCCATATGGGGCAGGGCGAATTTACAGGCGAGAAAGGCCGAGGTGAGATTGAAATCGAGCTGGCCGCGCCATGCTTCCTCGCTCAGTTCCAGTGGTCCGCCGGGCACCGAACCGCCGACATTATTGACCAGGATATCAATCCGCCCGAAGCGTTCCACGCAGGCATCGATCATGCCTTCGATTTGGGCTGTCACCATGACGTCGCAGGTGTGTGTTTCGCAAACGCCGCCTTCTGAGGTGATGAGGCGTTGCGTCTCCGCTGCCGCCTCGGGCACCAGGTCGGCGGCAAAAATACTGGCGCCTTCGCGGGCAAACGTCACCGCCGTCGCTTTGCCGTTGCCCCAGCCCGGACCGACCGATCCGGCGCCGGTGATAAGCGCTACTTTGTTTTCCAATCGCATAATATTTGTCCGCCATGCTGTGATGTCGCAGCGAACTTAACTTCCCTGATCGGCTTGCGCCAGTATCCGCGAGCGGCATACTACAATTAATGTGTGTTCAGCAAAATTACGGCGGTTCAGCCAAACGCTTGTTGGTTGCGCCGGGGCACCTCATGCGGCTGATGCGACTGACGATTCTGCTCTGTTGCGTTGCCGGCTTTACGGCTGCGATCAGGCCGGCCGTGGCGCAGACCCTACCCAGTTTTGACTCCGGCTACGCCGCCTATGAGCGCGGCGCCTATGAAATGGCGCATGACATATGGCTGGTGTTGGCCAAGCGCGGTGATGTGGATGCGCAATTTAATCTCGCCGCTCTCTATGACAATGGCTTCGGTGTCGAACGGGATGTGAAAAAGGCGGCGCTCTGGTATGTCCGGGCGGCGGCGCGCAATGTCGGGCCGGCAGAGCTGGTTCTGGCCCATATCCTGAGAAGTGGCGAGGTCGGAACGCCGGACGATGAGCAGGCCCTGCGCCGCCTCCGCTCCGCAGCCCACCGTGGCTCTGCCGAGGCGCAATTCGAGCTAGGCGTGGCCTATGATTGGGGCATTGGCGTGACACAAAATTACGCTACCGCGGCCATTTGGTATGAGAAAGCGGCGGCACAAGGGGTGGCGGAAGCTAAGTATAATTTGGCGATCCTCTATGATGAAGGATTGGGCGCGCCGAAAGATCACGCGGTCGCCCTGGCCTGGTATCGCGAGGCAGCACGCGGCGGCAACGCCATGGCCGAGAACAATATTGGAATCTTATTCGAAAAAGGGTTGGGTGTGCCGCAGGACTATGCAGTTGCGGTTAATTGGTATGCCAGGGCAGCCAAAAACGGCCTGGCCATCGGGCAAAACAATCTCGCCATCATGTTTCACCTTGGCCACGGTGTGGCGCGCGATTTTAAGATGGCAGCGCGTTGGTACCGCGCTGCGGCCGAGCAGGGCGAGCAATCGGCACAGAATAATTTGGGACTGCTGCTGGCCAATGGCCTCGGTGTGGCGCGCAATTTTGTCGAGGCGACGCAATGGTTTCTTCTCGCCGCCGGGGGGCCGGATAATAAATTGGCATTGCGCGCCAGTACCAACAGCCGCGACCTTGCGGCGCAACTCGCCGGCGATCAGTTGGCCGGCGTGCAGGCGGCGGTTGACCGGCACAACGAAGTGCTTGCAGCGGCTTTAAAATTGGTCGCCAAGCGTAAAATTCCCTTACCTGCGACGACACAAGCCATGGGTCACCGAACAGTGACGGCGCAACGCCTGCTTGTGGCGCTGGGTTACTACGAAGGTGCTGTGGACGGCTTGATTGGGCCGCTCACCTTGGAGGCGATGGAACTCGCACGCCGCAAAGAAGGATTGAATGTCGCGGCGAAAATATCCGACGAATTCATTTCGGCGCTCTCAGAGGTTCATGCAAAAAGATCAATGCATTAACATATTTTTTTCATAGCGAATTCTTAAGGCATGGCATCCGTGTCGGACTAAGCAATAAATTTTCACAGCACCAACCAAAAATAAATAAAGTTTATTCTGTTGATAATTGGTTAATTTCAACAATGGTAACGTGTAATAACTAGAATTAATTAGGCATTGTTTGGTATCAGCATTTCTCCTGTTTTCCGTCTGAATGAAGGTTGTCGTACAGGGGTTGGACCGGTTTCATGGACGCAACATCTCGGCAGAAAATCGCTTCGCTGGAACACCGTATT
>JAPYQV010000328.1 GCA_029937205.1 Alphaproteobacteria bacterium | reverse complement strand
GGCCACATCTCCCCGCGCCACCATGGCACCATCGGGCAGATGGCGCGGCGCGGCTTGTTCCCGCCCTGAGCCGGTGCGTTCCGCATGCAACAACAAATCCATGGCGTCCGCTTTCGCCTCTGACGGCAATCCGGCGCGGCGCCAGGCTGCTTGGAAAGCATTGTAATCGGAGCGCCGACATTCCGCACACGGACGGTGACCAGCAGCAAACGCCGTCGCCTCGTCAAGGAAGAACAATTCGGTATAGCGCCTTGGTGTCATCACCTCGCGGCGCCGTCCCTTGAAGTTCAGCTTGCAACAAATCCAACGGCGCGACGCCCAACGGCGCCGACGCAACTGTTGCGCATGGTCATGAAAACATCCGCCGCGATTGCCGAACATGGTGCCACGGGCCGTGACGGCAACGATCTCGCCAAACGGTGTCACACGATTTTGCAGCGGGCGCGGCATGGAGACTCCTTATATAACGCGATCCAGTCCTTCGATCAGGCGCGCCACTTCGGCCTCTGTATTGTAGTGCACCATGGAGGCGCGAATAACGCCGCCCTCGCCTTCTAGGCCGAGATCGCGGATGCAGCGCGCGGCATAAAAATCGCCGCTGCCGATTGCCACCTTGAACGGCAAAAGGGCTTCGGGGATTTCCTCGGCCCGCCGGCCATCCACCGTGAACGAAAATGTCGGCGCCCGGCGTGCTTGATCCGCCGTCTGGCGGCCGATCAGGTGCACGCCCGCTTTAGCGCGCAGGAATTCGACAAACGGCTCGGCAATGCGTTCCTCATGATCCGCCATCAGGGCATAGACCTGCTTGATGCGGTCATGCAGCGCCAAATTGCTCTCAGGAAAATGATGGCGGTGAAGGATATCGAAATAATCTGTGATGCCGGAGAGAGCCGCTGTCAATTCATGGTTGGGGCCGCCCGGATTGAGCTTGAGCGGCACATCATCGCTAAGGAAATAGTGATTATTATTATGGGCGCGGGCGAGATGCCCGCGCTTGCCGTAGAGCAGCGAGAGATGGGGACCGTAAAGTTTATAGAGCGAGCAGAGATAGAAATCTACGTCCCACGCTTTGACATCGAGCGCCCGGTGCGGTGCGTACGCCACACCGTCAGCACACACCATCGCACCGGCCGTATGAGCACGGCGCGTCACCTCCGCCACATCATTGATGCCGCCGGCGATGTTCGAGAGGTGGCTGAAACAGACCAGCCGCGTCTTGGCATTGAGCAGTTTATCCAGTTCGGCCAGTTCCAATTCGGCGGTCTCCGGATTGAAGCGCCACTCGCGGATGACCAGGCCAAATTCCTCCAGGCGCCGCCAGCCACCGTTGTTGGCCTCATGATCCAAATTGGTGCAGATGATCTCATCGCCCGGCGCAAACCAACGGCGGATTGCCTCCGACAGCATGAACACATTCATGCTGGTGCTCGGCCCGACCATGACTTCATCCGGCGCGGCGCCGATCATCTCGGCCATCAGGCGTTGGCTTTCTTCTATCTGCCGCGCGCCCTCGGCGGAGGCGTCGTACGCTGCCGCAGGCTGGACAAAATTCTCAGCCATATAGGCCTGCGTCCGCGCCAACACGCTGTTGGCAGCAAGCGTACCGCCGGCATTTTCAAACAATGCCCATTCGCCACTGAGGGCAGGGAAATGAGAGCGTGCAAAATCGATATCGAGTTGCACGGCGGCGGATGCCATGGATCTCTTAGCCGCCAAGAGCCGCGATGATTTCAGCCGAGGACACACGCTCCGCAATATTTTCAAGGGCAAAATTCAAGCCGGCATTCTGCCACTCGTCATTGATGGTCGAGGTGCCATCGGTAACCACCACGGCCCGGTAGCCGGCATCCGCGCCGTGCCGCGCCGTATGCTCCACAGAGAAATTCGTCCACGCCCCAGCCACGATGATGGTATCGACGCCGAGCCCCTTGAGGAGAGTTTCCAAATTGGTGCCATGAAATCCGTTCATGCGCATTTTCTCGACCACCAAATCACCGTCCTGCGGCTCCAGACCATCGGCCGCCGCCGCCCCCCAGGAACCACGCACCATGGCACCGGCTTCATGCAGGCCCTGAAACAGGGGCGCATTCAATTGCAGGCCCGGTGCACCTTTTTCGACAATATAGTGGATGTGGATCACCGCCATGCCGACGCTGCGCGCGGCAGCCGCCATATTGATCACATTGGCCACCACGTTCTGACTCTTGGCATGGGCCGGCGCACCGGAATCGGCAAACGCACCGCCTTCGGTAATGACGTCGTTCTGCAAATCCTGTATCAGGAGCGCGCTTGTCTTCGCGTTGATCTCAATTGCCATGTCCATGGTTTTCTACGTCATGTAGCTCAAGCGATTGCCCGAGACCTTCATGCGCACGCGGTAGACGGAGGTCGTACAGCAGCAATAGAGCTCGTTCCAATCGTCGCCACCCCAGTTCAGGTTTGCCGAATGCTCGGGCATTTCGATGATGCCGAGATGGCTACCGGCGGAATTGAACACCCAGAAGCCTTTCGGCCCGGTCACGTAAATATTGCCGTGTTCATCGCATTTCATGCCATCGACAACGCCGCTCTCCAAATTACCGTCGCCGATATTCTCTGCGAAGATGCGTCCGTTTGAGAGCGAGCCGTCGGCGTTCACATCATAGACGCGGATATGCGCTTTTGGCGTATCGTTGATGTAGAGCAGACTTTCGTCCGGCGAAAAGCAGAGGCCGTTGGGCTGGCCATAATCATCGGCCACGCAGGTCAACTCACCGCTTGGTGAAATTCGGTAAACGCCCTGATAGTCGAGCTCGCATTCGCGCTCCTCACCGAACACCGGCATGCGGCCATAGGTCGGGTCGGAGAAATAGACCGCGCCGTCGGATTTCACCACCACATCGTTGGGGCTGTTGATTTCCTTGCCCTCGAAATGGGAGGCCAGTACCTGGCGCTCACCATTCGCCATTTCACGCGCCAGATAGGAGGTTGAATGCTCGCAAATGTACAGATTCAGATCGCCGTCATAGGTCATGCCGTTGCATTTATTGGCTGGCGTGCCGGAGGCTTCACGGACCACGGTCGCGCCGTCCGCTGCACTCCAGCGGCGCCGCACATCGTTCGGCATGTCGCTGAAATAAAGGCATTTCTCCGCCGGGTTCCAAAGCGGCCCCTCGGTAAACTGAAAACCGGTGGCAATCTGCTCGACCGCGGCATCCTCGGCGATTAATTCAAGCAGCTTATCTGAATTCGCGATAACGGCCATCTCCCGTATCCTTTTTGTTTGTTTCCTTGGGGCCATTTTAACGCCTTACAGCCTGCCGTGAAGCCTATTTTGAGACGCGAACCTGTTGATTGTCGGCGCTAGTGGGCCACACGAGAACAGGCTATGCTGAGCCACAACAAACTCGGATTGGAGAGACGCCGACATGAAACTTTCACTTATCCAGATGAACAGCTCGCCCGACCGCGATGAAAATGTCGAACGCGCCGCGCGCTATATCGACGAGGCCGTGGCACGCGACAAGCCGGACCTGGTGGTCATCCCGGAATTCTTCAATCACGTCTATGTATTCCAATATCGTGACTATAAATATATCGATTGCGCCGAAACTGAGACCGGTGTGGCCATCACCCGCATGCGCGAGAAAGCCAAACAGCACGGCATTCACGTCATAGCCACCATTTTCGAGGAACATTCGGCGGGCAATTATTATGATTCCGCCATGGTGATAAACCCAGCGGGCGAGATCATCGGCAAATACCGCAAGGTGCAGCCCGCCGCCGTGGCCAGCCTGGAGAAAATATACTTCCGCTATGGCTCGCACTTTCCGGTGTTCAAGATCGGCGACTGGCGCGTCGGTATAAATATTTGCTACGACACCTTCTTCCCTGAATCTGCTCGCTGCGCCGCCCTGAACGGCGCGGAACTGATCGTCATCCCGTTTGCCACGCCGAAGAAGGAATGCTGGCGCGAAATGATGATGACCCGCGCGTTCGAGAACGGTGTTTACCTGGCACCGTGCAATAA
>JAPYQV010000327.1 GCA_029937205.1 Alphaproteobacteria bacterium | reverse complement strand
AGACATTAATTCAACTTTTAAGAGGGTATCATGATCTGGAATCTAATTGGAACCACCTTCAAAACCCCCCTCAGAAATACAAACGACCCTAAATAAAAATAATCATATCTCCCCTAAGGCCCCCCTTGGTCCACATAGCTTCTAATAGTTATCTCTGTCCATTTTTTGGGGGGGGTATTTACACTTGCGATAGGGTTTTGAGATGCTTCCAATTAAATTCCAGATCATGATAGCTTCTTAGAAATTGAATTTTAAATAGGCTAGGAATATGTTAGATAATGTTTAATGACTAAACTTCCGCATTAAGAACATCGTAAACCGTGGCAACCATCAAGCCTTCGTCATTAAACTTTTTAAAACCTAAGCGAGAATAATATTTATAGAGATTGTTCCGGGCATTGGTCTCATCAGCGGTAAAGTTATTTAATTCCAATTTATCCTCGCCCATTGCCATCACACCAACTTTCTCTAGAATGGCCGCAAAGTAACTCGCTTGAGGGAGGTACATAAACGATCATTCCAGCCAACAAAGTCTTGCTGATGTGCTTGCCCCTGACGCAGTGGGTTAACCGGTCGGTATTAAAGATTGGCCCACTCTGATTAGGATGCTGGACCGAAAAGACACGTCTTACCAAGAATAATATTAGCAAAATAAAATGTTGGAGAACAAATCAAATCACGATAGTGTGGCGGGATAAAGAGACAAAAGTCTCAAGCCGTTAATCATTAAATTTCTTAGGGAGGAAAATCATGAAAAAACTCAATGGTGTTATTATTGCGGCTGCCGGAGTGGCAGCTCTACTTGTTTCTGATACTGCGTTTGCCCAGGCAATCGGTATTGGCACAGGCCCACAAGCATCGCTAACCAACCGCATTGGTTCAGCGATTGCAAAAGTCGTGGCCGATGGTGCCGGGCTAAACACGCGCGCTATACCACACACTGCCAATTCCGCGCATGCGCCCTTGGTGGAAAGAGGTACCTTGGCGTTTGGTGTCTCGTCTTCTGGCGATATCGCTGATGCGGTTGCCGGTACGGGTTCCTTCAAGGGCCACCCCATTTCAGGCAAATGGATGGTTGCGAGCCGGATGGCGTCTTTGCCAGTCGGAACGTTGGTTCGCAAAGATTCTCCTTTTCGCAAATTGAGCGACATGAAGGGCAAAAAATTTGCTTGCGGCTTCACCGCTCAAAAGACTGTGCTCAATATCCTCAATGCCTTTATCGCTAACGCTGGCATGAAAATTTCAGACCTCAATTGTGTCAATGTGCCGAATACAACAGGGGGAACGGCTCAGTTCCTCAAAGGCAATGTTGACGGAACGCCTTCCTCATTGGGTGGTGCGCGGTTGCGGAATGCTGCGGCCAAAGTCGGCGGTATCCGCATCCTAAAAATGGATAACTCGCCGGCCGGTATCGCGGCGATGCAAAAGCATTATCCCGGATCTTATCTCACCAAATTGCGGGCGAAAGGTATTGGCGTTGAAGGAGAAACCTGGTCGATGGCTTTTGACATGAATTTGATGACATCAAGCAGTACGCCTAACGATGTAGTCTACAAAGCGGTCAAAGCAATCCACGGCGGCAAAAAAGGCCTGATCAAAGTTTGGGGCGGCTTTAGAGGGTTCAAACAAGCTAAGATGGCAGTGCTGGCCTCGGGTGTGAAAATTCATCCGGGTGCGATGAAATTTTATAATGAAGTTGGCATTAAACCCGGAAAATAACTCTATTTCCATCTGAGATACAAAGCCGATTGCGGTATTGACTGCAACCGGTTTTGCCTCTAACGCGTTCAAATTGACAGCCGCATTACCATGATTTTTTCAAATTCACTTCACAGCCACGAAGCTGAACGGATTTCACCCGCTTCGCCGCCGCTTCGCACGTTCATCATCGGGCTTGCGGTGCTCCTGGTTGTCGCTTCGATCTTTAGGTCGCTTGATCTCTACCGCGAGCTATTTGATCTCCAGCTCTACGATCAGCAATTTCTTTTTCCGATGATCGGTATCGGCCTTTTGCTGACTTTCGTTCATGTTCCCTACAATTATGGCAAACGTGAAAAAGCCGTGCCATGGTATGATTGGCTGGCGGGATTTGGTGGTCTTGCCGCCTGCATTTATCTCTCGGCAAATTACGCTCGACTCGCTGATGAAGTTGTCTATCAGCCTTTCGATGCCGTGTTTTGCGCCATTATAATTTTGTTTTTATGCGCCGAGGGTCTGCGCCGTACTGTCGGCATGGTTCTTTTATTGGTGCTGGTGTTTTTTATTCTTTTCGGCGTTGCCGGTGAATATATTCCGGGCCGGCTGCAAGGGCAGGCGATCGAGTTTGGTGATCTAGTTACCTATTTGACGTTCGATACCAACGCGTTAATGGGTCTGCCGACCAAAATTGTGACCACTGTTGTGGTAGCCTTCCTTCTGATGGCCTCGCTGATGCAGCGATCTGGTGCCGGTGAATTTCTCAACGATATCGCGATTTCATTGATGGGTCGCTACCGGGGTGGGGCTGCCAAGGTGGCCATTACGGCGTCTTCGTTATTTGGCTCTATTTCCGGCAGCACGGTGGCCAATGTGATGTCCACCGGTGCGATTACAATTCCTTTGATGAAACGCGGCGGCTATTCCAACACTTCCGCCGGTGCCATTGAAGCAGTCGCTTCGACGGGCGGGCAGTTGATGCCGCCGGTAATGGGCGCGGTGGCTTTTTTAATGGCAGAGGATTTGGAGGTCGAATACAAAGTGGTGGCGATTGCCGCTCTGGTGCCGTCCTTCCTTTATTATGTCGGCTTGTTCGTTCAGGCCGATCTGGAGGCTGCCCGCGAAGGCATATCGCGGGTTGATGAAGAGCTGATCCCGAAATTTTGGACCGTCCTCCGCCAAGGTTGGATATTCATCATTCCCTTTGCGATCTTAATCGTCGGCCTGTTTTGGTTAAATTTTGAACCCGAGGAAGCAGCTCTGGATGGCTGTGTTGCACTCATCGTGCTCGGCCTGGCCTTCGGTTATAAAGGGCGGCGCATGAGCCTCAAGGATATTTTCTGGTCAGTTGCCGAGACTGGTGTCCTGGTTATCGATCTGGTAATGATCGGCGCAGCTGTCGGCATGATCATCGGCATCCTTGCCAAATCCGGACTTGGCTTTGCCTTGACCCTGGTGCTTTCGCAGCTCGGCGAAGGTAATTTCGGGCTGTTGCTGGTGCTGGCCGCCGTCGTGTGCATCATTCTCGGCATGGGCATGCCGACCATCGGCGTTTATGTCCTGGTCGCCGCCCTGGTCGCCCCCTCAATGATCGAAGTTGGCGTTACGCCCATGGCCGCGCATATGTATGTGCTTTATTTCGGTATGCTGTCGTTTATTACTCCACCCATTGCAATCGCCGCTTTTGCGGCGGCCAAATTAGCGGATAGTCACCCTATGAGCACCGGATGGGCAGCCACCCGGTTTGGCTGGTCGGCCTTTGTCATCCCGGTTTTGTTTGTATTTTCACCAAGCCTTCTTTTAGACGGCACACCGCTGGAGCTTATCCATGATGTCGGCACCGCTGTCGCCGGTGTCTGGCTGGTCTCGATCGCCATTGTTGGATATTTCCGCCGCCTTCTAACCGGCATCCAGCGGACCGCTTTTACCGTTGCTGGCTTTTTACTCTTATTCCCCTCCGGCGCTTTTGACCTTGCCGTTTGGACCGATGTCGCTGGCGGTGCGCTTGGCGCGATTATTCTATTCCGCGAATTTACGGTATCGAAAAAAATTACCCCGCAGAATACGTAAAGCGTTGCTGCCGTTCCGAGCACAGCCGTGACTTGGCTGGAAACATCTTAACAAACATCAACAAGGCAAACTAAATAGAGAAGAATTCTTAAGGCTAACGGGTAGGTCATATGAAGACTTAATCGATTCTATCCTAGTTAAACATCAACCAATTGAGTTCTTCATCACTGGCAGGGGCAAGGTCGGCCAGCAACTGGATACCGAGCTTTACGAACTCAGTGTTAAAGCTTCGAAGTTAATGCAGGG
>JAPYQV010000326.1 GCA_029937205.1 Alphaproteobacteria bacterium | reverse complement strand
ACCCAGCCCATGTCGCTCACCCACATCATCCGGTCCGAGCCCTTGAAATCGAAACAGATTCCGATGTCGAGCGCGCATTTCGCGATGCTGCCGCAATGGGTGGCGATGGTTCCCTTGGGCTTGCCGGTGGTGCCCGAGGTGTAGACCAGGAACGCCATGTCCTCGGCGGCCATTTCCTCGGTCGCCGCCTCGGCCGGCTGACCGGCGATCGCGTCGTCCCACCAATGGTCGCGGCCCTCGCGCATTTCGCACGCCACGCCTTCGCCGAGCCGGCGCACCACGAACACGTCGCGCACGGTGGGACAGTCGCCGAGCGCGTCGTCCAGGGTCTCCTTCATCGCCATCGCCGCGCCGCGCCGCAGCGTGCCATCGGCGGTAATTACCGCGCGCGCGTCGGCGTCGTTGAGGCGCACGGATATCGGCATAGGCCCGTAGCCGGAGAACAACGGCAGCACGACGCCGCCGATCTTGAGGATCGCGAACATCGCCGCGAAACTTTCCGGCAGCATCGGCAGATAAAGCCCGATCACGTCGCCCTTTCCATAGCCGCGCGCCCGCAGCGCCGAAGCGAAGCGGCAGATTTCCGCGTCCATTTCCCGGTAGGTCAGCTCCCGCTTGGCCCCGTCCTCGCCTTCCCAGACGATCCAGATTTGGTCCCACACCGGGTTATCGCGGTGCTTGTCGATGCAGTTGAGCACGATATTGGTGGTCCCGTCCGCGCACCAGACCGGCCATTGCATTCCCTTGGCGGCATCCAGCACGCGGCTGTACGGCTTGTAGAAGCGCATATCGAGAAATTCGAGCAGCGCCCCCCAGAACCATTCCGGATCGGCGTCGGCGCGCGCGTTCAGCGCATTCCGGTCGGCGACCCCGGCATGATCGAATAACCCCTGCATCCGGCTTTCCCGCCGCAATTCCTCCGACGGCCGCCAGACGATTTCACTTGCCGTGTCCTGTTCCATGATCGCTCCAAACCGACGCACTTTGCCGGCACAGCATAGCCGAAACGGAAGATGTGTATCGGTTTGAATTGTTTGCACGCGTGGCGCACGAAACGGAACCTTATGTCGGCCCATCGTCGACAATCAGCCGTCGTTCGGGTTCGCCAATCGGTCGCGAATTAGCCATTAGCCGGAGTCCAGCCTCATGTTAGTGAAGGCTCGGTGTTAGTAGCATACCGGCCATTGGCAGTGATGCAAAAACGGTCGTTTCCGCACCTTCATCATGAGTCTGATTTCGACTAAAAGCGGTAGTCGGTTCGGAGCACCACGACAGCCGCTTTTAGCCAAGAACGAAAATCAGGCAGCAAGTTAATGACTTCATTCTTATAAGGCGCTCACCCGAATGAACCCTCGTCCTATTCCAGGCCCGCCTTTGTCAATCCAACGCGATAATGTTCTCGGTCAGAATTGTGCTCAAATGGCCAATCCGTCAAATATACAAGTTGCATTGGATTTTTTTTAAGACGTCTACGGATCGACTGAACTTCGGAAATCGCCTTTCGAGCCTCCCCAAGTAGCTCGAGATACCCGTAGGTCGCGGCCAGGTACGCCAAATAATTATAGGCCTCGGGGTTACGCCGCGTCGCTTCTTCCAAAAGGGTTGCAGCGCGCTCGTATTGCCCTGAAACAAAATGCGCAAAGCCGAGAGTTCCAGTATAAATCCAGGAATGATTTGGGTTGATCCGCATGGCAATTTTCATTTCGCGCACAGCCTCCCTCCCTCGACCGGTCCATACCATTACCGAGGCAAGCGAGAGATATCCCACCGGTTCACTGGGCTCCAGTTCGATCGCCCGTTTGGCGGCAGCCTGAGCAGCTTTGAAATTTCTGTCATGAATCAACATTTCCGAATGGGTACTAAGTGCCAGTGCAGTCGGCAGGGCAAGTGCCTTTTTTAATGTGGGAATCTGCTTTTAATCTTAATGATACCCTGGTGATGCCACCTAAATCAGCGCCAAGAGCAATTTGAAATCGGCGTACCCAGCTAAAATGATACAGACTCGCCAGTGCGGCATGAGCGCGGCCGTAGTTGGGATCCAATTCGATCGCACGCTCGAAGAGCGGGATGGCCTTTTTGAAGTCCTCAGCTGTGGTTTTGACGTAGTATTGCCATCCTTTGAGGAAGGCGTCGTGAGCCTCGGCACTCGTCGTATCGGGGCGGGTAAGAGCGGCGCGTTCGACCGCGCCCAAATTAATAGAGAGCGCCTCGACGATCTTCTCGCTCACCTTGTCCTGCAGCCGGAAAACGTCGGCGAGGCTGCCATCGTAACGTTCGGCCCAGATGTGTCCACCCGATCGCGCGTCAATAAGCTGCGCGTTGATCCGAACCTTATCGCTCGCGCGACGCACGGAGCCTTCTAGCACGTATTTCACGCCGAGTTCGCGGCCAACCTTCGTCACGTCCACTCTGTCGCCGCGGTACTGAAACGAAGAATTTCGTGCGATGACGAAGAGGCCGGAGAGTTTGGAGAGGTCGGTAATGATGTCCTCGGCCATGCCGTCGGCGAAATAGGCCTGTTCCGGATCGCCGGACATATTCTGGAACGGCAACACGGCGATCGACGGTATGTCAGGAAGCGGGAACGCCATGCGCTCGACCAACGCCGACTCGACTTGTTTGACCCAGGACTGCCAATACCAAAATCCGAAACTGACAAATATGGCAGTCAGCACGACAGTAGTAACAGCGAGCATTTTCTTCGCCGACATCTGACGACGAACGGTTGTAGGCGCTTCACCTTCGGCAAGTACCCGAAAAACCCAAACGGGGCGAACAATATTCTTGACCTTGACCTCACCCAAATCTTCCATATTGATGTCCATGCGGTCGCGGACGTTGTCGCGCACAGTCCGGGAAATGCAGATGCTGCCTGGTTCCGCCAATCCCTCGAGCCGCGCCGCAACATTGACGCCGTCTCCGAAGATATCGTCGCCGTCGACGAGCACGTCGCCAAGGTTAATGCCAATCCGATAAAGCATCTTTTGGTCATCAGGAATTTCGCTGTTTCGCTCGGCTATAACGGCCTGCATCGACATGGCGAAGGTCACCGCCTCGACGACGCTTGGGAATTCGAGCAACAGCCCATCGCCCGCAGTCCCAACGATACGTCCGCCATGTTGCCTGCTAATCGGGTCAATCACCGCGCGATGCGCCTTCAGGGTCGCGAGCGTCCCCTCTTCATCGGCCCCCATCAGCCGCGAATAACCCGCAACGTCGATCGCTACGATGGCGGAAAGTCTTCTTTTTGTGTTCTCAGCAGTCACGCGTGTCCAACTTACATAGCCATCGGCAAATGAAAGTTTGCCTGATTGGTGGAAGATACTCTATTGCCCAGCCAAATGTCCGCTGTGGGTCACGAACGGACTCTAGCGTCAACCCACTGGCACGTCTGAAGCTGGGTAGAAGAGGGTCTTGAACTGTGATGCAAAAACGGACGTTTTCGCCGCACTTAGCTCAAGCGTTTTAAGGTATTGAAATAATTTCGTCAGACATGATCCGCTGAAAGTACCAACTACCCGAACGATGATTCGACAAACTTCAAACTAAAACAAGACCGAAACACGAGAAAAATTGCGCCGCGCGTCGGTTGCCGTATAAACAGCCCCGATGACGACGCTCAATCAATTCGAATCCGTGTTCAAATCGGCGGACAAAGCCGTCTACGCCTATGCGGCGCAGCACTTCGGTCATGTCCTCGTGGTGACCGATTTGGACGCGGGCGACGCGGCGGCGCTTACGGAGCGGGTGCGGCCGTTCCTGGCGGCGATCGACGGGCCGGCGGTGCGCTGGGATGTGCTCGACGGGGGCGCGTTCGATTCGGTGCGGGCGCTGCTGGAGTGGATCGAGGCCGCGCGGCCGGATCTTATCGTGACCTACCGGCATCTGCATTCCAACGCCTGGAACTGGCCGCACAGCCTGGGCGAATATCTCGACGTCATGACCCAGGCGACCGCCGTTCCGGTGCTGGTCCTGCCGCATCCCGACGCCGACCACGCGCTGCCGCACAGTGTCCGCA
>JAPYQV010000325.1 GCA_029937205.1 Alphaproteobacteria bacterium | reverse complement strand
GTGTTGGAAGTGGTCGAGCCGGTGCGTGAAAAGCGCGAAAACCTGTTGGATGAACTGCTGGCCGAATTCTCCATTACCCATCTGCGCCGCACGCCGGCCCTGGCGCTTTCCGGCGGCGAACGCCGACGTGTCGAAATCGCCCGCGCCCTGGCATCGAAGCCAAGCTTCATGCTGCTCGACGAACCCCTCGCCGGTATCGACCCCATCGCCGTGGCCGAAATTCGCGAATTGGTGGCGCATCTCAAAGACCGTGGTATCGGCGTTCTCATAACCGACCACAATGTGCGCGAAACCCTGGAGATCGTCGACCGTGCCTACATTCTCTATGAGGGTGCGGTGCTGATGGAGGGCAAGCCGTCCGACATCGTCAGCGACGAGGAAGTGCGGCGCGTCTATTTGGGCGACCGGTTCCAGCTTTAGGTTTATTGAATGGCGATAACTCCCCGCCTCGAACTGCGGCAGGGCCAGTCCCTGGTGATGACGCCGCAATTGCAGCAATCCATAAAACTGGTGCAGCTCAACAATATTGAGCTGTCCGCTTTCATTGATGGCGAGGTCGAGAAAAATCCCCTGCTCGAGCGCAAGGACGGCGCCACATCGGAAAGCGAAACACCCGAGCCGCCCGACGGAGAGGCAGCGGATGGCGAGCCGATGGCGTCCGATTCGGCGCTGACGCGAAATGCCGATATGCCCGAGGGCGAGGAACTCGCCGATATCGATCTAAGCGCCGATGATTATTGGTCCGGCGAGGGACGGGCGCCGGGCGGCGGCGCAGGTGATTCCGGGCAAAGCGTCCCGGCCTTGCCAGGGCGCGGCGTCAACCCGGATTCCACCATGGACGGGATCGATCAGGCGCAATCGGCGCCGGATACTCTCAGGCAACATCTTCTGGCCCAACTCGGCATGGAAATGTCGGCACCGTCGGACCGCCTGATCGGCGGCACCCTGATCGATATGGTCGATGGCGCGGGATATTTGAGCGCCGACCTGAACAGCGTGGCGGAAGGCTTTTCGTGCTCGCTTGAGCGCATTGAAGCGGTGTTGGAGACACTGCAAGGTTTTGATCCACCGGGCGTGTTCGCGCGCGATCTCGGCGAATGCTTGGCGATCCAGCTCAAAGATGCCGGGCGCTTCGACCCGGCCATGGCCGCGCTGATCGACAATCTCGATCGCCTGGCGGCCGGCGATGCCGCCGGGTTGATGAAATTATGCGGCGTCGATGGCGAGGATCTGAGCGATATGGTGGCTGAGATCAAACGCCTCAACCCCAAGCCCGGCCAGGTGTTTGACAATGACGTGGCACAAACCATCGTGCCCGACGTGTTCGTCCGCCCGGCGCCGGGCGGCGGTTGGACAGTGGAGCTCAACAATGAGACGCTGCCGCGTGTCATGGTCGACAATCACTATCATGTGGAACTGCGCAAGCTCAGCACCGGCCGTGAAGAGCGCAGCTTCATCTCCGAATGTTTTCAGAACGCGAGCTGGCTGGTGCGCGCCCTCGATCAGCGCGCGCGGACAATCCTGAAGGTCGCGACTGAATTGGTGCGCCAGCAGGAGGCTTTTTCACCCTCGGCGTGCAGGAATTGCGGCCGCTGACGCTCAGCACCGTCGCCGATATCGTCGGCGCGCATGAAAGCACCGTGAGCCGGGTGAGTAACAATAAATATATCGGCACGCCGCGCGGCACCTACGAAATCAAATTCTTCTTTTCCGCCAGCCTCGCCAACAGCGCTGGCGGCGAAGCGCATGCGGCGGAGGCGGTGCGTCACCGCATTCGCGAATTAATTGACGGCGAAGCCAACGGCAAGGTCTTGTCGGATGACCGCATTGCCGAAATGTTGAACAATTCCGGCGTTGATATCGCGCGCCGCACCGTGGCCAAGTACCGGGAGGCGATGCATATCCCGTCGTCGGTTGGCCGGCGGCGCGAACTGGCGAAAGCGTCACATGGATTATAGTATAATTCGTTGAAGTGATTATATAATTAGAGAGCGACAGTAGCGCGGGATGAGCCCCTATTGACTCGCTTTGGGCGTGCAACTATGTTGCTGCCGCCTTTCCGAACCGGGGCGGACAGCCGAATGTTTCGAACCAAATTGCGCCCGGCCGCGTGAAGGGATTTTGCCATGCAGTTAACTGTTAAAGGTAGACACGTTGGGGTCGGCGAGCGGCTGCGCGAACATGTGCGCGCGCGTCTTGAATCCGCCATTAGCAAGTATTTTACCGCTGCGATCGATGCTCATGTGGTGTTCGAAAGCGAAGGAAGGAATATTGGAGCCAGTATCATCATTCATGTCGGCTCTGGAATTACCCTTCAGGGTCAAGGCGAAGCGAACGAGATATTTGCCAGTTTCGATATCGCGGCGACGCGGGTTGAGAAGCGTCTTCGGCGCTATAAGCGCCGCCTGCGCGACCATCACAGAGGCCGTGATAGCTTCCCCGATGGCGTGGCAGCGCAGCAATATGTGATCGAGGCCGAATCGGACAATGAGCATACGGACGAAAATGACGAACCGGAGAACCTATCGCCGGTTATCGTCGCCGAGGCCAAGACCGAGATTGCCGAATTGATGGTGGGAGAAGCGGTTATGCGTATGGAATTGGCGGAATCGTCGGCGCTGATGTTTTTTAATCGAAGCCACGGCGGCATTAATGTGGTTTATCGCCGTGTCGACGGAAATATCGGCTGGATCGATCCGCAATTACCTGCTGAAAAATAAGCAGGCGGGCGGAGGAGTATTGATGGAAATTGCCGAAATCCTGTCTCTGCAGGCCGTTCTCGCCAATCTCAAAGCGGGCAGCAAGAAGCAGCTGTTACAGGAATTAGCCGCTGTGGCCGCCAAGGAGACCGGCGTTCACGAGCGTACGATATTTGACGTCCTTCTGGAGCGCGAACGCCTTGGCTCGACCGGCGTCGGCAAGGGCATCGCCATACCGCACGGCAAGCTCGATGACATCGATCGGCTCTATGGGGTGTTTGCCAGATTGCCCGCCGCCGTAGATTTCGAGGCCATCGATGAACAGCCCGTCGATCTGATATTTCTGCTGCTCGCGCCCGAGACCGCCGGCGCGGATCATCTCAAGGCGTTGGCGCGCATTTCGCGCCTGTTGCGGGACGAAGAGGCGTGCATCCGCCTGCGCGGCTCGGAAAGCGCCGAGGCACTGTTCGCGCTTCTCACCCAAACGGCGGAAGCGCCCGCCGACTAACAGCCTTTCATCCGGGCCAGCCGGATCGACACTTAGAGCACCGCAATCCAGCAAGCCGGATTGACAGAGTGCGGGCGGCGTTTCACCCTGTCTCTGATATGCATCTCAATCATGCCACCTGCGTTGCCGTGGCCGGCAAGGGCGTGCTGTTGCGCGGATTTTCCGGCGCCGGAAAATCAGATTTGGCGCTGCGCTTGATAGACGGCGGCGCTGAACTGGTCGCTGATGACCAGGTTGTATGCCACGCTGAGGGCGGTGCCGTGATCGCTACCGCGCCGCCGGCAATCGCCGGCTTGCTCGAAGTCCGGGGATTGGGTGTGATGCATCTGGAATTTCTCGGGCGCGTCGAAATTGCCCTGGTTGTCGATTTGGTGGCGCCGGAACGGGTGGCGCGGATGCCGGTGGCCGCGGTTTGTGAAATCGCCGGTATCGAGTTGCCGCTATTGGAACTTGCTCCATTCGAGGCATCGACGCCGGCCAAGCTGCGCCTCGCCTGTCAGGCGCTCGCCCGGGGCGAGATATTGGGCGACGACATGGCGCTTTTGTCGCAGCAGCCGGCATGAGCACGGATTCCGCCGCAACGGCGATGCGCCGCCGCCTGTTGCTGGTGACCGGGATGTCCGGCGCCGGAAAATCCACCGCCCTGAAAGCGCTCGAGGATATCGGCTACGAAGTTGTCGATAATCTGCCGCTCTCACTGCTCTCCAATCTGGTGCGCCCGCTGGAGACCGACGAGATGGCGCACGACGCGGCAGCTGCCAACAGGCCGCTTGCGCTCTGCGTGGATGTTCGCACGCGGCAGTTTGATCTGGAGCATTTTG
>JAPYQV010000324.1 GCA_029937205.1 Alphaproteobacteria bacterium | reverse complement strand
CCTTGGTGGTGTTGCCGACGGCATCCAGTGCGTCCGTGGTCTTGCGCACATCTTCCGGCAGTTCGGCCATCTCGGCAATGCCGCCGGCATTGTCGGTGACCGGGCCGTAAGCATCGAGCGCCACCACCATACCGGCCAAGGCCAACATGGCGGTCACCGCAATTGCGATGCCGAACAGGCCGGCGAAGAGATAAGCCAGGATAATGCCGGCGGAGATGATCAGCGCCGGAACAGCGGTTGCCTGCATGGAGACCGCAAGGCCCTGAATGACGTTGGTCCCATGACCGGTGGTCGACGCCTTGGCGATGGATTTAACCGGCTTGTATTCGGTCGAGGTGTAATATTCCGTCACCCAGATCATCAGCCCGGTCACGACGAGGCCGACCAGGCTACACCAAAACAGGTCGCCGCCGGTCACCGCCGTGTGACCCACAGTAAACTCGGTGCTCCAACCGACAACCCAGTCGGTGACAAAATAAAACCCCACCGCTGCGACAGCCGACGAGGCGAGAAAGCCTTTATACAGCGCCGCCATGATCTTTTGGCTCTTGCCGAGACGGACAAAGAATGTGCCGATCACGGACGCCAGAATGCCGGCGCCGCCAAGCGCCAGCGGATAGAGCATCATCTTGTCGAGCATATCGCCGCTGAAATAGGCGGCGATCAACAACATGGTGGCGACGATGGTGACGGCGAAGGTCTCGAACAAATCGGCCGCCATCCCGGCGCAGTCGCCGACATTGTCGCCGACATTGTCCGCGATCGTGGCCGGGTTGCGCGGATCGTCCTCGGGAATGCCGGCTTCCACCTTGCCAACCAGATCGGCACCGACATCCGCACCCTTGGTGAAGATGCCGCCGCCAAGGCGGGCGAAGATCGAGATCAGCGAACCGCCGAAGCCGAGCGCCACGAGTGATTCGAGGATAACGCCGGTTTCGACATCGGCCGAAACCAAAATGCCGTAATAGACGGCAACGCCGAGCAGACCGAGGCCAACCACCAGCATGCCGGTCACGGCACCGGAGCGGAATGCGATGCGGAGCGCCGGGGCAATCCCCTGGCGTGCCGCTTCCGCCGTGCGCACATTGGCGCGCACCGAGACGTACATGCCGATATAGCCGGCAAGCGCTGAAAGAACGGCGCCGATGGCAAAGCCGATGCCGACCTTATAGCCGAGCAAAACCAGCAAAATGACGAATATGATCACACCGACAATACCGATGGTCATGTATTGCCGATTTAAGTAGGCGCGTGCGCCTTCCTGGATGGCGCTTGCAATTTCCTGCATGCGCTCGTTGCCGGTGCCCGCAGCAAGCACCGAACGGATTGCGTAAATGCCGTAAAGCAGCGCGACGATACCGCCACCCACTGCGAACCAATAAATCCCGTCCATTTCAGGCTGGCCCTCTAATATTAAAGTGTGATGAGACGCGTGGATACATATCCATCAAGCAGCACGAATCTCGCAACTCGATTTTTGCGCGCGCGGAAAGTGCCAGAAGACGGAACAGAACGCAACCGGCCCGGCGAAGGAATTTATTCGCTGGTGCGTCAGTTCAACCGGGCGGTGTCTAAAATCCCCGATCCATGACATTGGCAATAAGAACTTCCTTGACGATATCGTCGCCGACAATGCGGTTCGCCAAAGTACGGAATCGCGATTTTACACGATGCAACAGGATCGATTGCGTGGTGCCACTGTTCATCTGCGCCTGGAATACAAAATCCTCGATAAAGGCGTTCCGGAGCGGTGTCATATTCTTATAAACCAATGGTTTATGATCTTTACTGTAAAGCTCCAGAATAATGCCGACAGCAACATATTTGGATATTCGGCGACCTTCGATAACAGGCGCCAGGAACGGGTCAAGGCCGACATATCCCAAGTCGCTCGATACGCTTGGCTTGGAAGGCTCACCATCTTCGCCGCCGCCCATGGTCATCTGATAGCCGACGACACCGACCACGCCGATCAAGACCAGACCAGCGATGATAAATAATTTCTTGCGGCTTTTCTTTTTCGCCATGTCGGGCAGTCGCCATTTAATTCACGGGCTCAAGCCTTGATCTTGAACGACATGGCTGAACAAACGGTGAATACACGGAAACCAGTTAGAAATGCGTGTAACCGCCGCGCTTGATGTTCATCTCGTCGCCGTCCGGGCCAATGACGCGAACACCGGCCCCTTCCATAATTGTCCCGATACGACGCAGTTGGGTTTGCGCAGCACTGGCCATTTGTAACAGCCTTTCGTCACCGCTCGGCGGTGCGCAGACCAACAGCTCATAATCGTCACCGCCGGTAAGGACGTTCGTAAAAAGGTTTGTGGTTGTTCGGCACGCCGCTTCGGCGGCGCCGGAGAGCGGAATCGAATTCGCCTCAATACGGGCGCCGACCTCAGATGCCGCACAGACATGGCCAAGATCGGCAACCAGGCCATCGGAAATATCGATCGCCGCGCTCGCCACACCAATCAGGCGGCTGCCGAGTTCCGTACGCGGCTCGGGCAGACGGTAACGCGCCAGGAGTGCTTCCTTATCCGCTGTCGCAATCCCATCCAATTGCTCCTTGGCGACGAGAAGACCAAGCGCCGCGTCGCCGATCGTGCCGCTCACATAAATTCCATCGCCCGGCCGCGCACCCGAGCGGCGCAAAGCGGACCCTGCGAGTATTTCGCCGAACGCGGTGAGCGACAAGGTCAAGGTATCCGGCGCGCGGATGGTGTCGCCGCCAATCAGCGTAACGCCGAACTGCGCCTGATCCTCAGCCAACCCGGCGGCAAAATCTTCAAGCCAGCCGGGCGCCAGATCTCCCGGCAGCGCCAACCCCATGGCATAAGCCCGGGGCGTCGCCCCCATCGCCGCCAAGTCTGATAGATTGGCACGCAGAATCTTGCGGCCGAGAGTCTGCGGCGGGTCATGGCTAAAAAAATGCACCCCAGCCGCCATCATGTCCTTGGTAATGACCAACTCATGACCGGGGGAAACGGCCAGGGATGCTGCATCATCAAGCAAGGCATAGGCGCCGGCTTCGGCCGTCGAAAGCGGCGCAAAATAACGCAGGATCAGGTCGAATTCAGTGCCCGGCGGATGATCCGGCATGGCCGCCCGCCTTGTCCGGCGACGCGAACTCATCGGCGCGCAAGCGGTGCGCCAACGTATCGAGCGCCGCATTGACGAAGGCAGGCTCACGCTGGGAGAAGAAGGCGCCTGCCAACTCAACATATTCGTTCATCACCACCCGCACTGGAATATCCGGCCGTGCCACGAGCTCGGCCGAAGCGGCCCGGAGCAGCGCCCGCATCAGCGCGCCCAACCGTGTCACCGTCCAACCGGCGGCAAGTGCAGCACCGATGCCCTCGTCCAATTCATCCATTCGGCTAGTGGCATTCATCACCAACCATTTGAAATGGTCGCGATCGGCCTCGGCGTAAGCGTCGCCCTCGATCTCCTGGCCGATCCGGTGGGCAACGAACTCCTCGATAACTTCTTCCGGCGCGGCGCCTGAAAGTTCCATTTGATAGAGCGCCTGCACCGCGGCAAGCCGTGCCACGCTGCGCCCTTGGCCGGGCGGTTTCGCCGTCTTTTCAGCCTTCGCCATGGCGCTCAACCCGCCCCTTGAGAAAAGCTGCGGCGCAGGGCCGCCATGCGCAAACAGGCTTCCGCTGCGATCGCGCCCTTGTTCTTTTCCGTCCGCGATGCCCGCGTCCAGGCTTGCTCGCGGTTTTCCGTGGTCAATATGCCGTAGCCGAGCGCGATGCCGTGGCGGGTCGAAAGCGACATCAGGCCACGCGCCGATTCACCGCAGACATAATCATAGTGCGACGTTTCCCCACGGATCACGCAGCCGAGCGCGATGTAGCCATCAAAGCGCCCGCCATCCACCGCCATGCGTAAAGCGGCAGGAATCTCGAAGGCACCGGGCACGGCGATGGTTTCGTATGTGGCGCCCGCCGCATCCAAAACCGCGCACGCGCCGTGCATCAGCTCATCCGCGATATCATCGTAAAAGCGCGCCTCGGCAACCAAGATGTGAAGCGCTTCAGCC
>JAPYQV010000323.1 GCA_029937205.1 Alphaproteobacteria bacterium | reverse complement strand
GTAGCGGTGGTCGGCGCTGTCGTGGGGTTCAGGGCGCAGGACGAGGCAAACCGGCAAACCGCTATTGCCCAAGAGAACGTGGTTCTGGCCCGCGCTGCCGAGGCGCGCGCCGAGCAGCAAGCCGAACAAGCGCGATTGGCGCGCGACGCGGCAGTGGCGGGCAAAAACCGGGATTACCAACTGGCCAGGCGGCTCATCGCACGCGGTGAGGATCTCGGGACGTCGCTACATGACGCGGCGCTCAACGGCCATGCGTTTCTCGCTGAGTTGCTGCTCGATTCCGGGGCGGATCCGAATGTCCTCGCGAGAGACCGGTCGGTGCCACTCCATTGGGCCGCTTCGAACGGCAATATCGGCGTGGCGACACTGCTACTCGAAGCCGGCGCGGAGACGGACATCCAGAACTTTACCAACGGTGCTGCCCTGCACCTGGCGGCGGATGGAGGTCATGTTGCCATGGTGAAGTTGCTCCTCTCGCACGGCGCCGACCCCGCCCCGAGCAGGAATAATGCCCGTACGCCGCTCCATATTGCGGCTGGGGCGGGGCAAGTGGAGGTGGCGGAACTGCTGATCGCAAACGGTGTCGATGTGAACGCGGATTCCATTGCTGGTGCCACACCTCTGTTCGATGCGGTCAGACAGGGCAAAGAGGAGATGACCAAATTACTCATCGCTCTCGGCGCGAACGTGAACGCGTATGATCTTTATGCGACGCCCTTGCATATAGCGGCAGCAGAAGGCCATAGCGTATTGGTCGAGCTTATTATTGCGGCTGGCGCGGATATCACTACTAGATGGTACAACCCAGGTACGCCTCTCGACTGGGCCGTTGAGGCGGACCAGGTGGATATTGCCGACCTGCTGCGGAAACATGGCGCTATGAGCGCGAAGCCGTAACCGTCGCGGCGGGCGGCTGCCAATGCCGGCAGAATTCCAGCCCACCGGCTGGTGATCCTGACGGCGTCAGCACCGAACGGCGCGACGCAATTCAGCACAATTTTATCGCGAGCGAGCAATTGACGGCGCATCACAAAGGGAAGATACAGGTTTGGGTATTGCCGCCGGTTTCTCGTTTGCATTCATTGCTGGGCCAAGAGCAGGAAAAAGGGAAATGGAACAGACGTTCGATTACATCATCGTAGGCGCCGGGTCGGCAGGGTGCGTTCTGGCCAATCGTCTGACCGAGGATTCGAATGCATCGGTTCTGGTGCTGGAATATGGCGGCAAGGACGACAGCATATTCGTGCAAATGCCGACGGCGCTACAAATTCCCATGAACATGCCACGCTTCAATTGGGGTTTTTGGTCTGAGCCCGAAGCCAACATCAACGACCGCCTGGTCGATGTATCGCGCGGCAAGGGTCTGGGTGGTTCGTCGACGATTAACGGCATGATCTATGTGCGCGGCAACGCCTGCGACCTGGACCAGTGGGAGGAACTCGGCGCCAAAGGATGGGCCTATCGCGATTGCCTGCCGTATTACAAAAAGGCCGAGAATTGCGACTATGGCGAAGACGAGTACCGAGGCGGAGACGGGCCGCTCCATACCTGCAACGGAAACGGCATGAAAAACCCACTCTATCAGGCCTTTATCGATGCCGGAAACGAAGCCGGATACGGCATATCGGAGGATTACAACGGCTACCGGCAGGAAGGCATGTCCAAAATGGACATGACGGTCAAACGCGGGGTTCGAGCGAGTACCGCCAATGCCTATCTGAAACCGGTCATGCACCGTTCGAATTTGACCGTAATGACGGAAGCCCTGACCAAGCGTGTCGTGCTTGAAGGCAAGAAAGCGGTTGGCGTCGAGTTCGAGCATGGTGGGCGCACACAGCACGTCAGGGCCAACAAGGAAGTGATCCTTTCGGCCGGGTCCATCGGTTCGCCGCATATTCTGCAGATGTCGGGCATTGGCCCGGCGGCTGTGCTCAAACAAGCCGGCATCGAAGTCCTGCATGAACTGCCGGGCGTCGGCGAAAACCTCAATGACCATCTCGAATCCGTCATTCAGTACGAGACAAAATTACCGGTCTCCTTGAACCGTCACATGGGGCGGCTCAGCAAGATCCTGATCGGCGCGCGTTGGTATCTCTTCAAAACGGGACTGGGGGCGACCAATCACTTCGAGGCGACCGGCTTCATTCGCACCCGTGCCGGGCTGAAATGGCCGAACGTCCAGTTCCACTTTCTGCCCGCCGTGGTGCGTTATGACGGCAAGGGGAATACCGGGCCGCACGGCTATCAAATTCACTTTGGTATCAACAAGCTGAAAAGCCGCGGCTGGGTTCGTGCCAAATCCAGCAACCCGCTCGAGAAACCGGAGATTGTCCTCAATCATTTCCAGAACCAGCAGGACATCGAAGATTACAGGATGGCGTTCCGGCTGGCGCGCGAGATCGGCATGCAGCCGGCGTTCGATCCCTATCGCAAGCGCGAGATCGACCCCGGTGACGATGTGCAGACGGATGACGAAATCGATGCCTGGGTGCGTGAGAATGTCGAGACGGCGTACCATCCGACATGCACTTGCAAGATCGGCGCGGATGACGATGCCATGGCCGTTGTCGATACCAAGTGCCGGGTGATGGGAATTGGCGGATTGAGGATTGTTGATTCATCGATCTTCCCGTCTGTTCCCAATGGCAATACCAATGCGCCGACCATTATGATCGGCGAGAAAGCCGCCGATATCATCCGCGGCAAAGACCCGTTGCCGCCCTCAAATGCCAGGTCCTATGTCGCGCCCAATTGGGAAACCAAACAGCGCGAGGGTGTCGCTGTCAGACCGACCCTGTAGCGCCAACGTAATTGGCTGTGCCAATCACCTATTGATTTAAGTTCGCAGCCGGATGCGGTTTTTGAGCGATTGATGCCAACGCTCGATCTTGCCCCGGGTTTGCGGGTGATAAGGCGCCCCGCCGCTACACCGCCGTATAGCCGCCGTCGATGACCAATTCGCTGCCCGTGACGAACTTGCTTTCGTCGGAGGCCAAATACAGCACGCCGGCTGCGATATCCTCCGGCTTACCGACATGCCCGATGGGATGTAATTTGCCAAATTCCGCGAGACCGGTCGGGATATCGCCATAATCGCGTATGCAGTCAGCCTCCATCATCGCCGTATGAATATAGCCGGGGTGGATTGAATTGACGCGGATGCCGCTGCCATCACGCCCGCATTCGAGCGCCACAGCCTTGGTAAACAGCCGTACCGCGCCCTTGGAGGCGCAATAGGCGGAGAGCTTCTCCTCTCCCGTTAGGCCGAGGATCGAGGAGATATTTACGATGGAGCCGCCGCCGGCGCGGCGCATCGCCGGAACGGCGTGCTTGGTGCCGAGAAATACGCCGTCGATATTGACCGCCATCACGGCACGCCAATCTTTGAGCGACATCTTATCGACGCTCCCGGCAGTGGCGATACCGGCATTGTTGACAAGAATATCGAGGTGGCCATAGGCGGATTCCACGGCGGCCACCGCAGCGCGCCACGCGTCCTCGTCGGTCACGTCAAGGGAAATGAACATTGCCTCCCCGCCGGCCGCTTTAATTTCCGCCACCACATCGTCGCCCTGCGCCGTGTCGATATCGGCCACGGCCACGCGTGCGCCCTCCGCCGACAAGCGCGCCGCCATCGATTGGCCTAATCCCACCGCCGCGCCACTGATCAAGGCCGCTTTGCCGGCCACTCGTCCCGCCACGTCATCACCCTCCTCATTTATGTCGGATTGCAACCATGCCGTAGCCAATCGCCGAAACTTGGTTCGAAACGCGCACGTAGAGTGACGATATTACACTTATCTACGAGCCGCATGTCATTCCCGCTGTGGCATCGCGGCATCCACAAGTGTTGCCAGTCGACGGCCCACAGCTATTGAAGAGGAGAGCTACGAAGCGGTCGACGCGCTCAAAAGCGAAGAGATGAGCCAATGTCCGTTGATGGCTGATCTCGGAAGAGAAACCACTTTGTGATTTACGTCCGCTGTTGGTGGCAAAGTAGATGGGGTGGATGGCTCCCGCTCCCGGCATCTAGGTGCCACATTTGTGGTTGTC
>JAPYQV010000001.1 GCA_029937205.1 Alphaproteobacteria bacterium | reverse complement strand
TGGCACGCTGGATCATGGAAAACCGTGTGGATCGGGCTGATGGCTTGAAAGATTTCAATGCCGGCGGCTATACCCTCGACGCGATCGCCTCAACCGGCAATGAGCTCGTCTTTTCCCGGCCTCAACCGCCTCTAAAAGAGTAAGAGAGTTAGGATTTCGATGGGGCGGCTCTAAAGCCGCCTCTGTCGCCGTCATGGTTTGCGAGGACTGGGCTATTCTCAGCCTGCATTGCCCGTCGAACGCGGCCTCGCGTAACTTCCTAAATAGCGATCGAATTGCACTCCTGCCGGAGGGTGCGATTGTGATCAACACCTCGCGCGGCGATGTGGTTGACGACGAAACGCTGATCACCGCGCTTCAATCGGGGCGCCTCTATGCCGCCGGGCTCGATGTCTATCGCGGCGAGCCGAACAATATCCATCCCGGCTATGCGCGCCTCGCCAACACGTTCCTTCTGCCTCATATCGGCAGTGCAACGGTCGAGACGCGGAGCGGTATGGGGCTTCAGGCGCTCGACAACCTCGAAGCCTATTTTGCCGGACACCCACCGCCCAACCGGCTGGTCTAATCGCACAACAATTGGGTTCGCCCGCAGTTGCGGGTATGCTGCCTGTCTGTCGTTGCACGGTGCGGGGGGATAGATGGCGGACGGGACGGCCACGCCGAAAAATTCATCAGCCACGCTGGGCTGGCCAGCCATTATGCTGCTGGTTTCGGGCATCATCTGGGGCCTAACCTATTCGCTCACCCGTTTCGCCATCACCGGCGGCATTCCATTTCTCGCTTACGTCTTCTGGATGGGCGCCGGCGCGGCGCTGCTGCTGTTCGTCCTCGGCCTTCTGACGCGGAGCCTGCCTAAATTACAGTGGCCTCATATTCGCGCCTATTTGGTATTGGGCACGATCTCCTATGGGCTCTCCTACTCGGTTCTGGCGCTCGCCGCGCCCGAGGTACCGACCGGCGTCTTGAGCCTCGGTGCCACGCTCACGCCGATCTTAACCTATCCCGCCGCCGCCCTCTTCAAGCTCGATCGCTTTGCTCTGTTGCGCACCCTAGGCCTGGTCTGTGGCCTCGCCGCCGTGGCCCTGATCGTGGTGCCGGAGACCAGCCTGCCGTCGCGCGAAATGGTGCCCTGGGTGCTGCTCGGCATGGTCACACCGCTGCTTTATGTCGCCAACGCGATCATCATTGCGCTTCTGAAGCCGCCGCCCTCGGGCGCGCTGCCGCTCGCCTGCGGCACCCTCATCGCCGGGGCGGTCTTTATGTTTGTGGTAATGCTGGCGAGCGGGCAATGGTGGTGGTTCGAGGGGCCGATGGAGACCAGTGATTGGGCGCTCGTCATGGCCGCCTGCGTCATGGCGCTGGCGTTCTATTTGATGATCGAGATTATCCGCATCGCCGGGCCAGTGTTCTTTACCACGGTGAATTTCATCGTGCCGCTCGCCGGTATCGGCTGGGGTGTTTTGTTCTTCGATGAAAGCCACAGCCTGTGGATTTGGCTGGCGCTGGCGCTTATGATTGTTGGCGTCTTTCTCGTCAACCGGCAGAGCAAGGCGAAATCCACAGAAAAAGAAGTGGGGAATATGGGAGAGAGCCAGAATGAGTGAAGCGACGCCGCACCGTTGGGCGGCCCTATACCCTGAGCTCGGCACCGGGCCGGTTTCGGCCGAGCCCTGCGTTTCGCCGGCGTTTTATGAGCGCGAGCGCGAGATCGTGTTCAAACGCACCTGGCTCATGGTGGGGCGCGACGAAGAGCTGCCGAACGCCGGCGACTACAAGGTCAAGCGCCTCGATTTCGCCAGCACTTCGATCATCCTGATGCGCGGCAAGGACGGCGATGTGCGCGGTTTTCACAATGTTTGTTCGCACCGCGGCAACACGGTGGTGACGGAAACCGGCGACGAGACCTTCGGCTCAAGCAAGGCGGCGGTGCTTTCGTGCCGCTTTCACGGTTGGGTCTATAATGCCGAAGGCGGCCTAATACATGTACCCGAGGAAGAGCGCTTTTATGCCTGTTTCGACAAATCAGAAAACGGACTGACATCCGTCAGGGCGGAAGTTTGGGAAGGATTTATTTTCATTAATCTGGATGCTGAGGGTAGCCAGTCTCTGCTGGAATTTCTCGGTGATTATGCCGGCCATATGGGCGGCTTTCCCTACGGCGAATTGTCCGAGTGCTACAGCTATTGGACCAACCTCAATTGCAATTGGAAAGTCAGCCACGACGCCTTTGCCGAGGCCTATCATGTCCACACCATCCATGCCGGCTCGTTTCCCAACACGTTCTCTTCCGGCCTGGCCAATGTCCGCATGTTCGGCCCGCACCGCACCGCCGCCGTGTGCCTCAGCCCTTCGGCCGAGCTGCGCCCGGTGCAGACCGTAGCCGACAAAATAGCCGGCGGCTATGCCGGTGCGCACCACCAGGGGTCAACCCTGCCGAAATCCGTCAATCCGGACGGCATGGCGGATTTTTCCTTCGAACTCAGCGTCATCTTCCCCAATCTGTTGCTGCATATCTCGGAGGGTCTGTGGTTCACCCATCAGTTCTGGCCGTTGGCGCACAACCGCACGCGCTGGGAAGGCAAGATGTTTTACCGCCCGCCAACCAGCAACAGCGAACGCTGGGCGCTGCAATGTGCGCAACTCATTGCCCGTAACGCCTGGCTGGAGGACACCGCGACCATGGAGGCGACCCAGACGGCCCTGAATTCGGGCGCCAAGACCGAAATGAACTTGCAAGATGAGGAAATCTTGGTGCGCCACGGCTATTACGCGCTCGAACAATATATGCAAGGTGCAGAGCGCGGAGAGACCCTATGAGCGCGAGCCTGGAAGCGCGCATCACGCGGCTTGAGGATATCGAAGCCATCAAGAGCATGGTGGTGACCTATGCGCGCGGCGCCGACCGCAAGAACGACCCGGAAATCCTGGCCCCGCTCTACACCGAAGATGCGGTATGGGAAGCGGAGGGTTTCGGCCGCCATGAAGGCATCGCGGCGATCAGCACGGCGATGGTCGAAGTGGCGCGCGAGACAATCCTCTGGAGCCTCCATTATATGGTCTCGCCCGAGGTGAAGATCGCCGCGGATAGCCAAAGCGCCGAATGTTTCTGGTATCTCTGGGAGCTGGCCAAGATGCCGGACGGCGACGGCAACCCGGAAGACAATGTGATCGGCGGCTGGTACGAAACCACCCTGGTCAAAACCGCCGACGGCTGGCGCTTCAATTATGTGAAGCTCTGCCTCAAACTGATCACCCCCGCACATCAGGCGTGGAAGACGCTGCCCTGACGGACATTCGCGCGGCGCGGCCGGATGACATCGACGCCCTGGCGGCGCTGCTGACGCGCGCCTTCGACGAGGACCCGGTGCTCGATTGGTTTCTCCGGCCGTGGTCACGGCGCCGCGCGGCGCATCTGTTCTTTGCCCAAGTACTGGCCGATGGCCTGCCCCATGGCGGAGTCAGATTGGACGCGGCCGGAACCGCCTGCGCCGTCTGGCTGCCGCCCGATACGCCCCCCGCCGCTGGCGGTATTGGTGCCGTGCTTCGCTCCTATATTTGGATGTTACGCGTTGCCTCGCCGTTTCACATCTCTCGCCTTAAAGCGATCATCCGAGTGAGCGAAGAAATTTACCCGCCGGAGGCGTGCTACTATCTCTCTTTCATTGGCAGTGTGCCCGAGGCACGTGGCAGCGGCAGCGCGTCGGCACTGATCGGCGAAATGCTATCGCTGGCCGACGATGCCGGCATGCCGGCCTTTCTCGAAACCGCCGACCCGGCAAATATCGCCTATTACCAACGTTTCGGCTTCAAGGTAACCGGACAGGCGCGTTTGCCGCTCGGCGGCCCGACGCTGAATCTCATGTGGCGCGAGGCGCGCCCTCGCTAAATTTCGGCGGCCAGGGTGCGCTCGCATCGTCGGGCGGCACGGCGGCGAGAAGGGCGCGGGTGTATTCATGTTGCGGATCGGCGAATATCTGTTCGGTCGCGCCGCTCTCGACCACATAGCCCTGATGCATGACGAGCACGCGCGAGCAGATATAGCGTACCACGGAAAGATCGTGCGATATCAACAACAGAGAGATGTCCAATTCTTCGCGCAGACGCAGCAGCAAGTTGAGAATTTGCGCCTGCACCGAGACATCGAGGCCGGAAACAATTTCATCGGCGATCAATATCTTGGGCGCGACGCAGAGGGCGCGGCCGATATTAATGCGTTGGCGCTGGCCGCCGGAGAGTTGCGAGGGGAAGCGCCGCCGGCTCTCGGCCGGCATGCCGATTTCGCGCAACAGATCCGTAACGCGCTCCGCCCGCTCGGCCTTGGAATGATCGCGGTGATCCGCTTCCATGGCCTGGGCGAGCAGATTCTCCACCATGCGTCTTGGATTGAGCGCCGATTGCGGGTCCTGGAAAATCATTTGCAGGGTTTCCAACCGCTCATGCCGGGCCGCGGCGGTTTGCACGGTGGCATCCGTGCCGCGCACCAGAATTTTCCCTTCGGTAGGTTGGTCGAGGCCGGCGATCATGCGCGCTACTGTTGTTTTGCCGCTGCCGCTTTCGCCGACGATACCGACAAACTCGCCCTGGCGGATGGTCAACGACACCTCGCGCACCGCATCGACGGTGCTTGCGGCAGCAAACCATTTGCCGCGCGAAACAAAACGCCGCGATACATTGATCAGTTCAATCAAGGGTTCCGCCACGTCGCTGGCGCTGGGGGCGGGCGGTGCCTCGTGCTGAACCGTATCGCGCGTGCCGCTGACGCAGGCGGCAACACAGAGCACCCCATGCCCGGGGCCAACTTCGAGTAGGTTTGGTTCGCCGGCGCGGCATTCATCCGCATTGACCGGGCAGCGCGAAGAAAATCGGCAGCCGACGAGGTCAGCGAACTCTACCAAACCTGGCATTTGATCGGGCAAGGTCGGCAGCAACATGCGCGGGCCCAAGAGCGACGGGTTGGCGCGCTTCAGGCTGCGCGTATAGGGGTGGCGCGGATCGGCCAACAGATTGGCCGCCGCACCGCGCTCGACCACATCGCCGGCATACATGACGAGGATTTTGTCGCAGACATGAGCGGCGAGGCGGAGATCATGGGTGATGAGGACCATGGCCGTGCCGTGCAATTGCTGCATCTCGGCGATCAGCGCCATGATGCGCGCCTGTGTCATCACATCGAGCGCGGTGGTCGGCTCATCGGCGACAACGAAGGCGGGATCGCCGGCGAAGGCAAGTGCGATGAGCACGCGCTGGCACATGCCGCCGGACAGCTGATGCGGGTATTTGGCGAGCAGGGTTTTCGGATTGGGCAGATGCACGTCCGATAAATTCTTGATCGCCAGATCGCGCCGCGTGCCAGCGCCGCGCACGCCGAGACGCTTCAGATGCTCGTTGAATTGGCTGCCGATGGAGAGCACAGGATTGAGCGCGGTCATGGGCTCCTGCGGCACGAAGGCGATGTGCTTGCCCAAGAGCTGGCGCCGTTTGACAGCGGACAGGTTGATCAGATCGAGCCCATTGAAATGCAATTCTCCCGCAGTCACGGCAAAGCCCGGCGGCAACAGCTGCGAAAACAACCGGCCGATCATGGATTTGCCGGCGCCCGATTCGCCGACCAAGCCGAGCGTCTCGCCTTTTTCCAGGGAGAAGGAAATGTGCCTGAGCACGTCCACCGACACCTCGCCGATGCGCGCGCTGAGGGTGATATCCTTGGCTTCGATCAAGCTCATGCGGTGCTGTGCCTTTGCTGGCGCAGGCGCGGGTCGAGGGTGCGGCGAAGACCATCGCCCAGGAGATTAAAGCCGAGCACGGTGACGGTGATGGCGAGAATTGGGAAGATCATTCCCCACACCGACTGATACATATATTGCCGCGCATCGGCGACCATCACGCCCCAGGCCGAAATATCGGCCTCAACGCTCATACCGACAAAACTGAGGATCGCCTCGACCACCACGGCGATGCCCATTTCGAGCGCCGTCAAGGTGATGATCAGCGGCATGACCGAGGGCAGCACCTCGCGCCGGATCGTGCGGAAATGGCCAAAGCCGAGCAAATGCGCCGCAGAAATAAAATCGCGCTGGCGGACCACCAACACATCGCTCCTGACCACCCGGCAAAAGCGCGTCCAATCGACCAGGATAATGGCGAGAATGACGTTGGAGACGCCGATGCCGAGGCCGAGCATTAAGATGAGCGACAGCACCACCGGCGGAAAAGACATCCAGAGATCGACCAAACGGGTGATCAGGCCATCAATCCAGCCACCGAAGTAACCAGCGATAAGGGCGAGGTTGACGCCAATCACCATGGCGCCGGTAGCGGCGACAACGGCGACGATCATGGCGACGCGCGCGCCATAAATCAGTTGCGACAGGATGCAGCGACCGAGGCTGTCGGTGCCGAACGGATATTTGGGATCGCCGAGTGGATCCCAGGCGGGTGGCAGGAGATTGCCGAACAGATCCATCTCCTGCGGGTCGTTGGGCGCGAGCCAGGGCGCGAATATGGCAATCACCGCGACGGCCAGCACAATTCCGCCGCCGACCAGAACCCGCCCGGAGCGCAAGGCCGGCGGCAGGCGTCGGAATTTCCAGGCCAGCACGCTCATTCTTTCCTCAGCTTGGGATTGAGCACCACATAGAGCACATCGACCACCGTGTTGGTGGCGAGCACGACAACGCAATAGGTCAGCGCCGCCATTTGAATCACCGGCAGATCGGTGTTGCGGATGGCGCGCACCATCAGATTGCCGAGGCCGGGATAGGCGAAAATAATCTCGATCAAAAGCGTACCGCCGAACAGAAACCCGAACTGTACGCCGACCAGGGTAAGGGTCGGCAGCACGCCGTTTTTCAGCGCATGGCGAAGAAGAATGCGGCCTTCGCCAATGCCGCGCAGGCGGGCCAGGGTGATGTAATCCTCGGTCATCACTTCAGTCAGGCTGGCTTTCAAAACCCGCATGATGAGCGGCGAAAATGCCAGCGCCAAAGCGAGCGCCGGCAACAGGATATGTTCGAGCGCACTGAGGAGCAGCGGGCCATTCAGGGTAATGATGGCATCGAGAAAGATGAAACCGGTGATATCCGGCGCGATAAACTCCGGGCCGTAACGCCCGGTAAAGGGCAGGATCGTCCATTGCACGCCGACCAACAGAATAAGGACGAGCGCCCAGAGAAAATCAGGGAAGGACAGCATGGCAATGCTGAAAACATCCGTGACGCCCTCGCGCACCGTACCGCGGACGTGAAACATATAGAGGCCGGCGCCAAAGCCGATGATGATGGCAAAGAAAAGCGCGAACAAGGCGAGCTCGATGGTCGCCGGCACGGTTTCCGCGACCAAGTTGAGCACGCTGTCGCGGAAACTAATGGCATTGCCGAAATCGCCCTGGAGAACATTGCCGATCCAGATCAGATATTGCACCGGTATCGGCCGGTCCAGGCCGTGAAAGGCGCGCATGGCCGCCACTTCGTCGGGCAGCGCTGTCGGCGAAATGATCATGGCGATGGGATCGACCGGCAGCAGGCGCAGGATCACAAAAATCATCACCGAGACGAGCAGCAGCATCGGAATGACGACGATCAGCCGGCGCAACAAGATGATGAGAATTAGGCGCAGCATGGGCGGAAGGGCTGAATCATCATGGCGTGGGTTGAATAATGCATTATTTGTGCCGTTACGGATTTTTTATGCTTAAAATAATTTTGGCGCGCTGCATCAGGAAACCGAGAGTTAAGAACAAGAAACGCGGCCAAGCAAGGAGACAGAGGACAAAGCTATTCTGATTATCCCGCGATCGGCCTTGACCCGAGGGCCAAGGGGCGGGAACATCAGCGCTAATGGGGTGAAAACAAGTTCCGTAAAAAAGCAGGGAGAACATTTAGATGATAAAACTAGCAGGATTCAAAAAGCTGACCCGCCTTGGGGCGGGCGTCGCGGCGGCGGCCGTTATCGCCGCCGGGGTCTCCATGGGCGCGGATACGCCGGCCAAGGCAGCGGGCGACAATCTGGTCATCGCCTTCCAGGCGGATGTGACCAGTTGGGACCCGAGCGTCAATTTCCCGACTGGCCAGGGCATCTTCAAATCGGTCTTCGATGCGCCGCTCGCCCAGGACAACAAGCTCGGTTACATCCCTCATGTGCTGACCAAGTGGGCCTACGCCGAAGGCGATCCGCTCACCATGCATATTGAGATGCGCGACGATGTCTATTTCCATAATGGCGACCACATGACCATGGAAGACATCAAGTTCAGCTTCTTCGACCGCTTGTCAGACAAAGAACATCCGATTGATTTTGCCGGCGTCTGGGGCGCGATCGCGGATTTCGAGATCACCTCACCGACCGCGGCGACGCTTCATTTTGGTCGCCCCATGGCGACCGTGCAGGAATGGTGGAACTTCCTCGGCAGCTATATTTTGCCGAAAAAATATTACACCGAAGTCGGCCATGACGCGTTCATCGAAAATCCGGTGGGTTCTGGCCCCTACAAACTGATCGATTATCAGCGCGGCTCGCGCATCGTGCTGGAGGCGAACGACAGCTATTGGGGTGGCGCGCCCAAGATCAAGCGCGTGACCTTTGAGATCATCACCGACGCGCCGGCGCGTGTGGCGGCGGTTCAGTCGGGCAACGCCGATGTGGCGGTGAACGTGCCGATCCGCGAGGCCATCCGCCTCAATGAAGTGGACGGCTTGACCGGCCATATCACGCCTTACACCCATGTGTATTATCTTCAGGTCGCAAGCAAGGGCGTCATGCTGGACGATAATGTCCGTGCCGCCATGCATCTCGCGATCGACAAGAATGCCATTTCGGAGCGTCTGTTCGACGGCAAGGCGCCGCCGCTGTCCTTGACGGTACCGAAGTGGAGTTCCGGTTCTGTCGATGATTACGAGTTCCCTTACGATCCGGCCAAGGCGGTGGAGATGCTGGCCAAATCCGGCTACGGCCCGGACAATCCGGTGACCTTCAAGTTCTTTACCACCAATGGCTCCTTCACCAATGATTTCGACATGGCGCGTGCCATTTCGGGCATGTGGAAAAAGGTAGGCATCGACGCAACGCCGGAAGTCATCGAATTGAGCAAATATTACGAGCTCAACAACACCGAAAATCAGCCGGAAGTGTTCATGTATAATTGGGACAACTCGACCGGCGATCCGGAGATTTTCACCGGCTACATGATGCACCCGGACCTGCCGTTTGGTTCCTGGCGCACCGAGGATATAGGCGAAATCGTGCGCGGCCTCTTTGGTGAGACCGATTACGACAAGCGCATCCAGGGCTATAAGGACTTCAACATCAAAGTGGCGTCGGAATCGAAAGCCATTCCTCTGCTGCAGGCGGTCACCACCGTTGTGCACAAGGACAGCGTGAGCTTCGAGCCGATCCCGCAGGGCTGGGTGATGCCTTACTTCATGGACAACAAGTAAGACTGTCCCAAAGGCATACGAGACGATAGCCGGCCGGCGCAGATGCGCCGGCCGGTATTATTTTAGCGCATCAATAAATGCCAAAGCCGCCGTGTTGAAGTCCGCCGGGTTCTCGATATTGCTGAGATGGCCGGCGCGGGGGATGATGCTGTAGGCGGCATTTGGCACCTGATCGGCCAAATCGCGGCAAATGGCCGGCGTGGTGAGCGTGTCGTTCTCGCCGACCATGACATGGGTCGGCACGGTAATGGCGCCGTAATCGCCGACGTTGTCCTGCTCGACCGTGGCGGCGAGAGACTTCATATAGCAATCCTTGCGCAAACTGCCGATGCTGGCCACCAGCCGGGCGCGCATTTCCGCTGTGGCGTGGACGCTGAGCAGTTTGTCGGCAATGTTCGGCGCGATATCGGCCACTGACTTGCCGGCCTTGAGCGGCGCCAAGCGGGAATCGATATATTCCTGGCGCTGCGCCGGGGAAAGTGCGCCAAAGCCGGTATGGGTATCGGCCAAAGTAAGGCTCGCCACCCGTTCGGGGCAGCAAAAATAGAAATGCACCGCGATACGCCCGCCCATGGAGAGGCCCACCAGATGGACCTTATCGGCCTTCAAATGGTCTAGAAGACGCTCCAGATCGGCGATGAAATCGGCAAAATCAAGATCGCCGTCATAGCTGTCGCTCAAACCATAGCCACGCGCATCCCAGGCGACAGCATTGTAATTCGCTGCGAAGGCAGTCAATTGTTCATGCCAATTGGTGCGGTTGCCGCCGATACCGTGCAGAAAAAGAACGGTTTCTCCCGTGCCTCTGCAATCGGCAGCTATGCGCGGCTTTGAACTGGTATAAATCGTTTCGATTTCCATATTTCCCCCCCTCTGGTTTTACTCTAAACTGCGCGCCCTAGAGTGACAAAAAACGAAGCACGTCAGGATTCTCTCGCATGAACACGGTGTCGCAACATCGCTGGGCGGAAAAATACCCCCATCTCGGGCAGGGGCTGATTCCGACCGAATCCTGTGTTTCCGAAGATCATTACCGGCGTGAAATCGAGCAAATATTTAAAACCTCTTGGCTCTATGTGGCGCGCGAGGAGGAGATCGCCGAGCCGGGCAGCTACAAGGTCAAGCGTCTGGCGTTTGCTGATTGTTCGGTCATCCTCATGCGCGGCAAAGACGGCACGGTGCGCGGTTTTTATAATATTTGCTCACACCGCGGCAATACGGTGGTGACCGAAACCGGTGAGGAGACGTTCGGCCACAGCAAGGCGGCCGTGCTTTCCTGCCGCTTCCATGGTTGGGTCTATGGTGCCGATGGCGGCCTGATCCAGGTGCCGGAAGAAGAGCGCTTTTACGACTGCTTCGAGAAGGCGGAGAATGGTCTCACGGCGGTTCATACGGAAGTGTGGGAGGGCTTTGTCTTTGTCAATCTGGCGCCAAAACCGGCACAAAATTTAGGCGATTTTCTCGGCGATTACGGTGCCCACATGGGCGGCTTTCCGTATTCGGATTTAACCCACAGCTACAAATATCACACCACCCTCGACTGCAATTGGAAGATCGCCCATGATTCCTTCGCCGAGGCCTATCACGTCACCACCATCCATGCCGGCTCGTTTCCCAATGTCTTTTCCACCGGCCTTTCGGATGTCCAGCTGTTTGGCCCGCACCGCACCTGCGGCGTCTGCCTCAATATGACCGTGGCGCCGACGCCGGTTGCGGCGATTGCACAAAAACACGCACGCGGCTCCTTGGTCGCCAAAGGCGAAGGCACCATGCTACCGCCCAGCATTAACCCGTCCGGGCGCGGCGATTTTGCATTTGAGTTGAGCGTCGCCTTTCCCAATTTGCTGCTGCACATTTCGGAAGGCATTTGGTTCACCCACCAGTTCTGGCCGCTCGCCCACAACAAGACGCTGTGGGAAGGCAAATATTATGTCCGTGCGCCGCGCACCAACAGTGAGCGCTGGGCGCTTGAACATGCTCAGCTGCTGCAGCGTAACGCCTGGCTCGAAGATACCCAGACCATGGAAAACACCCACCGCGCCATGGCCTCGGGCGCCAAGCGGTACATAAACCTGCAAGACGAGGAAATACTGATCCGCCACGCCTATCATGTCATCGAGCAGCGCATGAACGCGGCGGAGTAGAAAAGGAAAAGCCTATGAGCACCAATTTGCCGAAGGGATTCGAAGCGCTGGAGCCGCTGGCCGAGGCATGGGGCCTGCCGACCCAGGACGCGCGCCAGGCCAAGCGGCGAAACTCCAGCACCGAGACATTGCAGGAATTTTACGATGCGGTGGTGCCGCATTTGCCGCAAATATTGGCCCATGTCGACGAATTTCCGCTGGACGATTTGCCGCCGGAGTCCCAGCGCCTGTTTTATATCTCTCTTGCCCTGGCCGAAGTGGCGCCCCATATCGAGCTTTACCGGGGCGATCCGAACGTGCCGCACAGTTTCGACGAAGAACGCTTCGTCGCCGTGCATGGCGCGGAGACCGGCTAACAGACACGTAAGGATAATTCACCACCATGCTTAATTTATGCCGCACGGAAGATGTGGCCGCGGGAGAAATTCTGCGCGTTGATCCACCAAATCATGTCCCCCTCGCCGTCTATAATCTCGATGGAAAGTTTTTCGTCACGGACGACACCTGCACGCACGGCGAGGCGTCGCTCTCGGAAGGCGAGATCGACGGCGAGTGGATCGAATGCCCGTTCCACGCCGGCTGCTTCGAAATCGCTACCGGCCTTCCCACCGTCCCGCCGTGCGCGATTCCGATCCGCAGCTATCCGGTGACGATCAAAATTGGTGCTATTTTTGTGGAACCCGCTGGCGACTGAGAAATTACTATTCCGCCGCCGCGCTTTCCTGCCGCATCAAGCCTAAAATTTCGTCCGACGACTTAACGTGGCAGAAATTGCCGTCGAGATATTCGATGGCGTTGGCATGGCCACTCGGCGACATGGCGGCGCAGGCGTCCTCGGCCATCAGGCAGCGGAAATCGAGATCGCCGCCGACGCGGATCGTCCCCTCCACGCAGCTATTGGTGTAGATGCCGGTCACGACGATGGTGGTGATGCCCATGGTGTGCAGCAGATGCTCACAATTGGTCGACGTGAAGGTGCTCGAGCCGGTTTTGACGAGCACGATATCGCCGGGCTCGGGCGCCACCTCGTCCATGATCTGCGCCTCCGCATCGTTGGCGTCGATGGCGAGGCCGAAGGCACGATGGCGCCAGGTTTGATCGGAGCCGTCGCCCCGCAGCGAAGCGCAGCGGGTGTATATGACCGGTGCGCCGAGCGCGCGAAAGCCGGCGGTGAGCCGGTTCACTGCCGGCATCACCGTGGTGTCCATGCGATCCAGATAATATTGCAGATCGTCGCCGAGGCCCGCCTCGATAACGCGCCGGCAATTGCCGTAATCGCGTGAGGCTTGCTGATAGGTGATATCGATGACGATCAAAGCGGTCGTCTCCGGCCGCACCGGGAATTTCGGAATACTGACAATGGTATGCCAAGCGCGCCAGCCTTCCTTGTTGTTCGCAACTCTCGCCATGACGGTCTCCCTTCCAGGGTTTCAGTCTAGCCGTGTCAAAGGGCGCGGACAAACGCGCTGAAGCGTGCAGCGCCGGGCACAAGCGGCTATAACATGGTGCCGCAAAATGGAGACATTAAAAATGAACAAACCGGTCGGTGTGGGCTTTATCGGCTCGTAGTTTATTAGCGTCATTCACGCCCGCGCGCTCGAGCGCAACCAAAATGCACGCTTGATCGGCGTCGCCTCGCCGACGCCGGGCCATGCCGAGGGATTTGCCGGCGATTATGCCGTCCCCTACCATTTCACAGATTACCGCCAAATGCTGGAGCTCGACGAGATCGACATGGTGGTGATCGGCACGCCGAATAACACCCATTGCACGCTCGTCTGCGACACGGCGGCGGCCGGCAAGCATGTGGTGTTGGAAAATCCCATGTGTCTGAGCCTGGCCGAAGCCGACCGCATGATCGAGGCCTGCGACACGGCGGGGGTGAAGTTCATGTATGCCGAGGAGCTCTGCTTCTCGCCTAAATATGGCCGCATGAAGGAATTGCTCGACTCCGGCGCTTTGGGTCAACCGACCCTGGTCAAGCAATCCGAGACCCATGACGGCCCGCATGCGCCGCATTTCTGGGATGTCGAGCAATCCGGCGACGGTGTGCTGGTCGATATGGGCTGCCACGGCATCGAATTTTCGCGCTGGATGCTGGGCCGGCCAAAGATCACATCGGTCTATGCGCAGCTCTCAACCCAACTGCACAGCGACAAGACCAAAGCCGAAGACAATGCCCTCCTGATCCTCGAATTCGAGAATGGCTGCACCTTCCTAAACGAGACCAGTTGGACCAAAGGCGGCGGTATGGATGACAGGGCTGAGGTGCACGGCACGGAAGGCGTCTGCTACGCCAATTTACTGCAGGGCAACTCAGTGGTCACCTATAGCCGGCCGGGCTACGAATATGCCGTCGAAAAAGGTGGCGCCACCCAGGGCTGGACGTTCACCATCTATGAGGAAGAGTGGAATTACGGCTTCTGGGGCGAGTTCGATCATTTCGTCGATTGCGTGCAGAATGACAAGGAACCGATCGTTACCGGGCGCGACGCACGCGCGGTGATGGAGGTCCTTTTTGCCGCGTATGAATCGGCGCGCGAGGGCCGCAAGGTAATGCTGCCCTTCCATAGTGACGCAGCCAAGCCGTGGGATCTCTGGGGTAAGGAATAGCCACTGGCCATGCGTTTTACCGTTTGCGACGATTACGAGGCCACGAGCCGGCACGCCGCCGCTCTCATGACCGAGGCCGTACGGCGGAAGCCGGCGTTGCTGTTCTGCGCGGCGAGCGGCGGCAGCCCGACCCGGGCCTACGAGCTGTTTGCGGCGGACAAGCAAATGGGCGCACAACTGCGTGTATTGAAGCTCGACGAATGGGCTGGTCTCGCGATGGACGACGCCGCAAGCTGCGAAGCCTATTTGCAACGCCATCTGATCGGCCCGCTAAACCTGCCGCCGGATCGTTATTATTCGCTCAACAGCGCGGCGGAGGATTTGCCAGCGGAATGCGCGGCGTTGCAACAGCGCCTGGCAGAAATTGGACCGATTGATCTTTGCCTGCTCGGCGTCGGTCTGAACGGCCATCTCGCCCTCAACGAGCCGGCGGATGTGCTTCAGCCCGGATGTCATGTTGCGAAGCTCGCGGAATCCTCTAAAAATCACCCCATGCTGGCCGGGCGTGACGCCTCGCTCAGCCATGGCCTCACCATCGGCATGGCTGATATTCTTCAATCCAAGCACATCTTGGCGCTGGTTTCAGGCGCCCGAAAACGAGACGTCATGAAGCAATTGTTGCGCCACGAGATCACACCCCTGTTTCCCGCCTCTTTCCTTTGGCTGCATGGCAATGTCGATTTTCTTTGCGATCAGGCGGGCTTGGAGGCACCACAATGAAAGGCGCGATTGGCATAGATGTTGGCGGCACCAAGATCGCCTTCGGCGCGGTCACACCGGACGGCCGGATTGTCGCCCGGCGTACCATCGCCACCCAACCCGACGATCCGTTCGAGAGCGGTTTCGGACGAATCAAGCATGAGACCGAACAATTGCTTGTGGATGTGGGCTGGCAAGCGGATGAGGTGAGCGGCATCGGTATCGGCTGCCCGGGTCCGGTCGACACGGCGCGCGGCTTGATTTTAAGCGTTTACACCCTGCCGGGCTGGTCCAACCGGGAATTCGCTGGCCCTTTGAGCGCACATTTCAACAACATGCCGGTGCGCCTTGAAAACGATGCCAACGCTGCTCTTCTCGGCGAGGCCTTTGCTGGTGCGGCGAAAGGCAAGAAAAGCGCGGTTATGCTCACCCTCGGCACCGGCGTCGGCGGTGCGGTGTTGTTGGACGGCAAGATCTACCACGGTGCCGGCGGCGCCCACCCCGAGATTGGCCACGTTTCGGTCCTGCCGGACGGGCCGGAATGCTATTGCGGCACGCGCGGCTGCTACGAAATCATCGCTGCCGGCCCGGCGATTTCCGATGCCGGCGCGGAAATCGGCCTGGCTGGCAGCGAAGCCGTATTCGCCGCCGCCGCCGCCGAGGGCAACGCCAAGGCAGCCGCGATCATTGACGGTGTCAGCGCGGCGACGGAAGTGGCGGTTTGGAGCATCCTGCATACCTATCTGCCCGAACTGATGCTTTTCGGCGGCGGTATCGTCGATGACCATTGGCCGTTGTTTGAGGCGGCGGCGCAGAAAAGTCTGGCGGCGGCAGTGCTGGCGCGCGATGAAGATGTCACCATCGCGCGCGCCACGCTCGGCAACGACGCCGGCATGGTCGGGGCCGCGAGTCTTATACTACAAAACGGAAGCTGAATTTTCCGCCAATGTGAATAATATAGGTGGAACGGGCAAGGAGTACGGGGATGACCACGGAAAACAAATTTTACGAGCCGGTGGACGGCATGACGATGCCGCGTTTCGGCGCCATGCCGACTTTTATGCGTCTGCCGCATGTGACCGATTTCAGCCAGACCGATATCGCGCTTGCCGGCGTGCCGTGGGATGGCGGTACCACCAACCGCGCCGGCGCGCGCCACGGCCCGCGCGAAATCCGCAATATGTCGAGCTTCATGCGCCGCACCCACCATGCGCTCGGCATCTGCCCTTACGAGCTCTGCCGGGTGGCCGATGTCGGCGATGCCAGCATCAACCCGATCGATATCAACGATACCATCGGCCGGGTCGAGGAGTTCTTCAGCAAAATGCACGAGGCAGGTGCTACGCCACTCAGTGCCGGCGGCGACCATCTGATTACGCTGCCGATCATGCGCGCCATCGCCCGCAAAGAGCCTGTCGGCATGATCCATTTCGATGCCCATTCCGATACCTGGGATAGCTATTTCGGTGGCGCGAAGCTCACCCACGGCACACCCTTCCGCCGTGCCGTCGAGGAAGGCTTGCTTGATCCCAAGCGCGTCATTCAGATTGGCATTCGCGGTTCGGTCTACGATCTGAATGACATGGACTTCGCCCATGAGAGCGGCATGCGTGTGGTCACCATCGAGGAATATTTCGAGCTTGGCTGGGAGAAGGTCATGCGCGAGGCGCGCGAGATTGTCGGCACCGGGCCGACCTATGTCAGCTTCGATGTGGATGGCCTCGATCCGGTCTACGCGCCCGGCACCGGCACGCCCGAGATCGGCGGCTATTCCACCCATGAGGCACAGCAGATGCTGCGCGCCACGCGCGGCCTCAATCTGGTCGGCGGCGATGTGGTCGAGGTGGCGCCGCCGTTTGATCAGAGCGGCAATACGGCGCTGGTCGGTGCCACCATGATGTTCGAAATCCTCTGCCCGCTGGCGGAAGCCGTGGCGGCCAGGCGCTACGGAGCCTGACATGACGAACGATTACCGACCGGTCTTTCCGGCCATTCGCATGCCGCAGTTCGAAGACCAGGAACTGCCAGACGTGGTGACGGCGAAATTGCACCACCCCGTGGCGCCAGAACTGGATGATGTCGCCGCTGCGATGCGCGCGGCCTTGGAGAAATCGCACCGCTTCGCTGAATTGCCGAAGGGCGCGCGCGTCGCCATCACCTGCGGCAGCCGGGGCATACAGAGCAAGCCCCTGGTGGTTGTCACGGCGGTGGCGTGGTTCAAGGAGCAGGGCTTTGACCCGTTTATCGTACCGGCCATGGGCAGCCACGGCGGCGCCCGGGCCGAGAGTCAGGTCGAACTTCTGGCCGAACTCGGCTATACGCCGAAAAGTATGGGTTGCGCCATTGAATCTTCCATGGACGTGACGCGTATCGGCACGACCTCGCGCGGCGTACCGGTTTATTTTGACAAAAACGCCGCCGCAGCCGATGCCGTTCTGGTGGTCAACCGTATCAAGGCGCACACCTCTTTTGACCGCGAGATCGAAAGCGGCCTGACCAAGATGGTCGCCATCGGCCTCGGCAAGGCGGAGGGCGCGCGCCTGATCCACAAGCTCGGCGCACTCGGCTATCTCGAAGTACTGCCGGAATGGGCCGCTATCGCCATCAATGCTTCGCCCATCGCTTACGCCGTCGGCATCGTCGAAAATGCCGATAAGCGCGCCACCCTGATCGAGGGCGCGGAGCCGGAAGACATCATGGCCATGGATGCGCGTCTGCTGCCGCTCGCCAAGGCGAACACGCCGAAGCTGCCGTTCGAACAAATCGATCTGCTGATCGTCGAGCGCATCGGCAAGAACATTTCCGGCACCGGCATGGATACCGGCGTCGTCGGGCGCGCCGATATCCGCGGCCGTCCGAGCGTCGACAATCCCCTGATCCATAAATTGGCCGTGCTCGGCCTCACGCCCGAGGCGCACGGCAATGGGCTTGGCGTGGGTCTGGCGGATTTTATGACGCAAGAGGTCGCCAATTCCCTCGACCTCTACGCCATGTATATGAACTCGTGCACCTCGACTTTTACCGAACGGGTGCGGCTGCCGATCGTGCTGGCCGACGATAAAGCCGTCATCCAGGCGGCAGTCGGTACTTGTTGGCAGTTGGACGGCCGCGACGCGCGGCTTTGCATCATCCGCTCGACCCTGCACCTCGATCAGATTTTGATCTCTCCGGCCATGGCCGGGGAATTGGGCGACAAGGGCGAAGTGGTGGACGCACCCCATGCGCTTGAATTCGATAGCGCGGGCCATCTGTTGACCCGCTGCCCGGAATAAGGAAACGGCATCATGGTTGAAAACGCGGCGGTTGGTTGGATCGGGCTGGGAAAAATGGGCGTGCCCATGGCGGGTCATCTGATCAGTGCCGGATTTTCTCTCACGGTATATAACCGCAGCCCAGGCCCGGAAGCGGCCTTGCGCGATGCCGGCGCGGCGGTGGCGGACAGCCCGACGGCGCTGGCGCCCAACGTCGGCACCATCATTTCCATGACTTCCGACGATGCCGCGCTTAGCGATGTGACGACGGGCCCAAGCGGCGCGTTCGGCGCTGCGGCGCCCGGCACGCTCTTTATCGACATGAGCACCGTCTCGCCGGAAGTCTCGGCCGAGGTTGCCGCGCTCGCCGCCGAGGCTGGTATCCGTTATCTACGTGCGCCGGTTTCGGGCGGCGTCGCGCTCGCCGTGGTCGGCACGCTCACTGTTTTGGCGTCGGGTGCGCGCGCCGATTACGACCGGGCGCTGCCGCTCTTCGACGCTATGGCCAAAAAATTGTTCCATGTCGGCGAAGCTGAGGAGGCGCGTTACATTAAAACTTGCGCTCAACATGATGGTCGGCATGACCTCGGCCATGATGGGCGAGGCGCTGGTCTTCGCCGAGCGTGGCGGCGCCGCGCGCGACACCATCCTCGACGTCATGGGCGAAAGCGCCATCGCCTCGCCGCTGATCGGTTACAAACTGGAAGCCATGCGCCAGCGCGATTTCTCAGCCACCTTCAGCGCCAAGCAGATGGCCAAGGATTTCGACCTCCTGCTGGCGGCGGCGCGCGGCACCAACACGCCATTGCCACTCGCCGCCTTTGTCAGCCAGGTGTGGTCCTCGATGATTGCCAACGGCGCGGGCGAAGAAGATTTTCTCGCCTATGTGAAAACCATGGAAACGCTGAGCAGCATGACGCCAAAGGAATAAGAATCTAGCGGCGGTCGATCAAGTGGATAAAGGAGCCAAATATTTTTCCCACCACAGCGCCATTTTCGCCGAGATCCCTGCCACCAGAATTAGCCGAGCGGAAGAGCGGCGGCGCGGCACCCTCATGGGTGATCGCCGCATAGTGAAATTCATGGCCGCGAAATTGTGCGCCGCGCGCCGCAAACGGTGTGTCGGCAAGCAGCTCCACCGCGCGGTAGCCGAGCGCACGACGCGGATCGGAAAAACTCGTCTCCAACGGCAACAGGCCCGCCATGGCGTGGCGCGTACCGTCTGAATCTATCAGCCCGTCGCCAAGCGCCATATAGCCGCCGCACTCGCCATAGATCCACGAACCCGCCTGCGCCGCGCCGCGCAAGCCAGCCAGATAATTTTGATTGTCGGCGAGCCGCCCGGCATGCAGCTCGGGATAGCCGCCCGGCAGATAAATTGCGTCAGCGCCCGCATCCGGCGCCTCATCGGCCAGCGGTGAGAAAAAACTGAGCGTCGCGCCCGCCTGGCGCCAACCGGCGAGCACGGCTTCATAGCAAAAGGCAAAGGCCTGGTCGCGCGCCACGGCAATATGCTGGCCGAGCGGCGGCAAGGGATCGAGCGGCGCGGCACTCTCAGGCGCGCGAAGCGGCCGGCCAAGAGCGCGCAAGCCGTCGCCATCGACATGTTGCGCGACCAAATCGGCCGCACGATCGAGAAACGCCTGCAACTCTTCCATTTCGCCGGCCTGAACCAACCCGAGATGGCGTGCCGGCAAGGCCAGGGATGGATCGCGCGGCACGGCGCCGAGCACCGGAATGCCGGTCGGCACCAACGCCGCACGCAGCATCGATTCATGACGGGCGCTGGCCACATGATTGAGAATCACCGCCGCAATATACACATCGGCGCGGTGACGGGCAAAGCCCTCGACCAGCGCCGCGACAGAAGCGCCCTGGCCGCGCACATCGACCACAAGGGCGACCGGTATATCCAAGCGCGCTGCGAGATCGGCGCTCGATCCACCGCCCTCGACAGCACCGTCAAACAATCCCATGACGCCTTCGCCCAGAACAAAACCCGCACCACCGGAAATTTTGCCGGCGCAAGTATCCAAGGTCTCCTCGCGCATCGCCCAGCTATCGAGATTGACGCAAGCGCGCGCCGCTGCGGCACTATGGAAGGCCGCGTCGATATAGTCGGGGCCCGTCTTGAACGGGGAAATTGCGATGCCCGAGCGCCGCCAGTGGCGCAACAAACCCAAAGTGAGAACCGTCTTGCCGGAGCCGGAGGCGGGCGCCGCAATCAGCAGCCCCGGCGCTACGCTCACAAATATTGCCCGATCGCGTGGGCGATCTCGGACGGCCGCATACCGTGGGGAAAGACCTCAAGAAAGACGCCATCGGGACCCATGAGATACATATTATCCGTGTGATCGACGAGATAATCATCCGGCGATTCAGCTTCCTCACCTTTGCCGTAATAAACCTTGTAGGCCGCCGCCGCCGCCGCGACCTCGGTCTCGCTGCCGGTCAAGGCGAGCAGGCGGGCGTGAAAATTGGCGGCGTATATGGCGAGAGCGTCTACCGTATCGCGCGCCGGATCGACGGTAATGAAAAGCGGCTGCACTTGATCACCCACCTGGCCCAGCATTTCCACCGCCTGGCCCATCACCAGCACATCGATCGGGCACACGTCGGGGCACCATGTGTAGCCGAAATAGACCAGCATATAGCGGCCTCGAAAACTCTGCTCAGTTACCGCACGGCCATTGTGATCGGTTAATTCGAACGGGCCGCCGACATCGGTGATCTGATCGATGCGGCGCCGCGTCTCGTCCTCGCTCCCCGGCATACCGGGCAACCCGCCATCATACACGGTATAGAGAATGATCGCGCCGAGCACGGCGATCCATACCAGGGGATTGCGCCGAAGACGATGGGGATCGTTCGGATCGCCGGGGCCACCGGGACCACCACCACTGCCACCGCCGCGCGGTCTTTGAAGTCGAAGAAAATCCATGTGCCGACGAAGATAAGCGCTCGCGGCAGGCCCTTCAAGCAGCGCAGCGGCGCGGCGGCACTTGTTATCCGGCGTCGCGCTTGCGGCGGACTTCCAGGACTGCGCGGGCGCGCGCCTGGGGCGTGGCGCTCGGGTCCAGTGCGGCGCGCAATTCCACCACATCGCCGATCGCGACGATCGCCGGCGCCTCAATCCCCGCCGCCGCCGCATCCGCTGCCGCCGCGGAAAGGTGGGTCTCGACAATTTTCTGGTCCTCGGTGGTCGCCTTGCTGATCAGCACCACTGGCGTATCGGGGTCGAGCCCGGCACCAATCAAGCGCTCGGCCATCCAGGCGAGATGTTTGAGCGCCATATAGAGGATCAACACCGGCGCGCCGGAAGCCAGCGCCGGCCAATCAAGACCCTCGGGTGGCCCACCACCGGCTTCGTGTCCGGTGATGAAAGTGACGGCGGAATTGACGCAACGGTCGGTGATTGGAATACCGGCATAGGCGAGGCCGGCCACCGCCGCCGTGATGCCCGGCACGAGACGGAACGGCACGCCCGCCGCCGCCAGGGCCAGGGCTTCCTCACCGCCGCGCCCGAAGACAAACGGATCGCCGCCTTTGAGGCGCAGCACTTTCCGCCCGGAATTTGCCAAATCGATCAGTTTCTCGGTGATATCGGCCTGTTTGGCAGAAGGCTTGCCGCCGCGCTTGCCAGCATGATGAAGCACCGCACCCGTGCCGGCCAGGGCGAGAATGCCGTCACCCACCAGGGCATCATAAACAATATCATCCGCCTGGCTCAAGGCATGAAAGGCCAGCAGCGACAACAGGCCGGGATCGCCGGGTCCGGCGCCGACAAGCCACACGCTGCCCGGTTCGAAGACCGGCATTTCGGGAAATCGGGTATTGGATTCGCTCATTGGGCGATTTTACACACGCGCCGAGGGGGCGGCGAGCTAAACTGCGGCCATGGCCACCGAATCTTCAGACGATTCTAAAAAAACACCTCTGCGCAAGGGCTGGAGCACCGGCGCCTGCGCCACCGCCGCGGCGCAAGCGGCCTATGGCGCGATCCTTACCGGCCACTTCGAGGACCCGGTGACGATCACCCTGCCGCGCGGCGAAACTCCTGCATTCGCCTTGGCCGAAGCGGAAATCGTGGCAGACGATACGGCCAGCGCGGCCATTATTAAGGACGCCGGCGATGACCCGGATGTGACCCACCTGGCACTAATCCGGGCCCAAGTACGGCTTGGCGAGGCCGGCAGCGGCGTCTCCTTCCGCGCCGGTGACGGCGTCGGCACGGTCACCCTGCCGGGCCTGCCCGTGGCTGTCGGCGAGCCGGCGATCAATCCGGTGCCGCGCCGCATGATGGCAATGGCCATTGCGCTTTTGGCAGAAGCGCACGGCGCGCCGGGAGATGTCGAAATAACCATCTCGGTGGCCGACGGCGAGAGGTTGGCCGCGCAGACCATGAACGCCCGCCTCGGAATTTTAGGCGGCCTGTCGATCCTCGGCACCACCGGCATCGTCACGCCCTATTCCTGTTCCGCCTGGATTGCGTCGATCCATCAGGGTGTGGATGTGGCCCGCGCCGCCGGCATCCGTCATGTCGCCGGCGCAACCGGCAAGACATCGGAAAGCGCGGTGCGCAAGCTCTATGAGCTGGAGGAACAGGCGATGCTCGAAATGGGCGATTTCGCCGGTGCCCTATTAAAATATATCCGCCGCCATCCTATTTCGCGGCTCACCATCGCCGGCGGCTTCGCCAAGTTATCCAAGCTCGCGCAAGGTCATATGGATCTACATTCCGGGCGCAGCGCAGTGGATATCGATATCCTGGCCGGGCATCTGTCCGAACTCGACGCGGCGCCCGAGATTGTCAGCCAGGCACGGGCTGCCGCGTCCGCCGGCGCCGTGCTCGCCTTGGCCGGTGAATTGCCGCTCGCCCAAACGGTCGCGGCGGAAGCGCTTAACGTCGCCCGGGACAGGCTGCAAGACACGGAGATTGCCGTCGACGTGACGATCTTCGACCGCTCCGGAAACCTGATCGGCCATGCCGGTCCATAAACCGACTTTGCTCATCCTCGGCGGCACCGGAGAAGCGGTGCGTCTGGCGCAGGCTATCGAGGCCGATTTCGGCGCAAATTTGCGGGTTATTTCATCCCTTGCCGGGCGCACCGCCACGCCGGGCGACATTCAGGGTGAAGTG
>JAPYQV010000322.1 GCA_029937205.1 Alphaproteobacteria bacterium | reverse complement strand
CTGATTGACCTCGATCTTGACGGCGCCGCTTTGCACGACACCAAACAGGGCGGCAGCGGAAGCCTCAAGCTCGGCCCGGGTGGCGTTATAGCCGAACAGTGTCGGGCGTGTGAGGAAGAGCGATTTCGGCGCCAACACGGCGGTCGTAAACTCGTTATAGGGTCCCGAAGCCTGGCCGAAATTGACCATCATACCGAGGCGCTTCAGGCATTCGAGCGAACCGGCAAAGGTGTCGTTGCAAACCGAATCGTAAACCACCGGAACGCCTTCGCCATCGGTGATCTCCTTCACCTGCGATACCCAATCCTCGGTGCGGTAGTTGAGCGTGTGATGGCAGCCATGGGCTTTCGCCAGGGCGGCTTTTTCGTCGCTACCGACGGTGCCGATCACGGTGGCGCCGATATGGTTGAGCCATTGGCATTGCATCAGCCCAACGCCGCCGGCGGCGGCATGCACCAACACGGTTTCGCCCGCCTTTACCGGATATGTGCGGCAGACGAGATATTCCACCGTCATGCCCTGTAACATCATTGCCGCACCCTGCTCGAAGGTAATGTCGTCGGGCAGGCGGACCAGATTGGCAGCCGCCATATTGCGTGTCTGGGCATAGGCGCCGGGCGGCGGCGAGGCATAGGCGACGCGATCGCCGGCCGATACTTCGCTCACGCCCTCGCCCACCGCCTCGACCACGCCGGCGCCTTCCATGCCGATCGTCCAGGGAAAGCTCGGCAGCGAATAAAGGCCGGAGCGGTGATAGACATCGATAAAATTCAGGCCGATCGCTTCATGGCGCACCTGCGCCTCGCCGGCGCCGGGCGCATCGACGTCGATATCCTCATATTTGAGGACTTCCGGCCCTCCCTGTTCATACAGGCGAACGGCTTTCGTCATCTCATTGTCTCCCTGATAGAATTTTTCAGCCCAGCCGGGCTTCGATGGCGTCCCAGACAAGCGCGTCGAGCCGCGATCCGTCAAGATGGTTGATTTCCATAATGCCGGTCGGCGACGTCACATTGATTTCGGTTAAATAATCGCCGATCACGTCGATGCCGACGAAGATCAGTCCGCGTTCCCGGAGCGCTGGGCCGATGGTGTCACAGATTTCCTGTTCGCGCTTGGTTAGGCTGGTTTTTTCGGCGCGGGCGCCGACATGAAGATTGGCCCTCGCCTCGCCGGCGGCCGGCACGCGGTTGACGGCGCCGGCGGCGATACCATCGACGAGGATGATGCGTTTATCGCCCTGGCGAATTTCCGGCAGGTATTTCTGGATGATGATGGGCTCGCGGTAGAGGCCGTCGAACATTTCCAGCAGCGCATTGAGGTTCTCGTCGTCCGGCCCAATATGAAACACGCCGGCGCCGCCATTGCCGAACAGCGGCTTGACGATGATGTCGTTATATTGTGCGCGAAATTCATGCACCAATGCCGGGTCGCGGGTGATCAGCGTCGGCGGCATCACATTTTCGAACTGAGTAACAAATATTTTTTCTGGCGCGTTGCGCACATGCGCCGGATCATTGACCACCAGAGTCTTCGGATGGATATGCTCCAACAGGTGCGTCGCCGTTATGTAGGCCATGTCGAAGGGTGGGTCCTGGCGCATCAGCACCACGTCCATGGTCGCCAGATCAACCAGTTCTTCAGTTCCGAAGGTGAAATGATGGCCCACTTCGGCGCGCACTTCGAGCGCCCGCGCGCGGGCGATAATACGGCCATCGCGCAGGGAGATATCCGAGGGCAAATAATGGTACAGAGCATGACCGCGCGCCCGTCCCTCGAGCGCCAGCGCGAAGGTGCTGTCGCCGGCGATATCGATGCTGTCCATGGGGTCCATCTGAATGGCGACGGCGAGGCTCATGCTAGTGCCCCCGATCATAGATTAAGGGCACTAGTGCAAACTCGTCTTAATCTTGTTCAACAGGGATTCAGCTGCGCGTTCTTCGTCTTTCGGCGGGGCGAAATCGAGAAAGGTCTCGAGCGCGGTCATGGCCTGGCGCAGTTTTCCGAGATGCGCCGAAAGCACGCCAAGCTCCTGCCAAACGGATGCCACCCCGGGCGCGAACAACACCATGCGTTCAAGGATTTCAGCGGCACGCGCCGTGTCGTTTCCGTTCATCGCGCGCGATTTGATGTTGTTTTGTAGTCTGAGAAGAATGTCACGGTTGCCGACCGGCGCATGATGATAGGGCGTAAGCTCGGCGTCGGCGCCCATAAATTGTTTCAGTAAATCGCGCAGATGGCTCGTTTCCAGGGCTTGGCCGCCATGGAACGGATCGATGATTATACGCGCCGCGCCTTCGGTGATGCGCAGCAGAAAATGACCCGGAAAAGCGAGCCCGGTAATGTCATAGCCTGCGGCGCGCGCGGCATGGATATAAAGAATGCCGATACTGACGGGAAGACCGGCGCGGCGGTCGATCACATGGAGGAGATTGGCGTTTTCCGGATCGTCATAATCCTCTGTTTCGCCGGTATAGGAATGCGTCTCGAACATCAGCTCATTGAGCAAATCGGCGCGCCCTTCCAGGTGGTCGATATTTCCACCGGATTTCGCCGCAGCCGTAAGGTCCGCAAGATGGCTGCGGTAAGGATCGAGCGCGGTTTGGGGCCTGTCCAAGGCGCCCAGGATGAGCGCCGTCTCCGCCAGATCGATGGCGTCATCGTCGCGCTCAGCGACGGATTTCAGCGCCGCCAGGAGAGCCTGTTTTTCACTCATGGCCCCGGGGTCCGGCGTGGGTCGTCCTTCATGATCACATGACTGACGATTTTTTTGACGTTCTTGATGTGACGCGCATGTTCGATCACCAGATCCAGCTCCGCCTGATCTTGCGCGATGCCGACGACATAGACGGTGCCGTTGATGGTTTCCACATTGTAGTTTATCGAGTAGACGCCCTTGTCGAACAATATTTCCGCCTTGAGCTGGGTGGAAATCCAGGTGTCGCGGGCGTAATTGACGATGCCGCCCTGGTCGGTCACCTGGATTTCGTTGATTACCTCGCGTACGCCGCTTGCCTGCCATGTCAGTTCCAGGGCGTGAATTCGATCTTCCTGTTTTTTTACCGAGCCCTTCAGCAGCACGCGTCCCTCGATCACATTGAAGGACACGCTTGAAAGCAGATCGACCTTGTCCTCGAAAAATAATTGATTGAGTTCGGCGCGGATGGTGAGGTCGTCGACCGCATCGCCGATCGAGCGCTCCTGTAAGGCGGCGGTAGCGCCGGTTGCAGCACCTCCGATGAGCAGTTCGCCGCAGCCACCGAGTGTGAGTGCGCTCAACATCAAGGCCGCGAGCATGAATTTATGCGACCGGGCCGGCCACGAAGATGCAATAATTTTGAAAATTGATCTATCCAGTCCTAGCGTCATCAAGACCCCCACCGGGTGTCGCATTATTAATCGAAATCCGGGCGCCAGGCATCCGTCACATGTTTCGGCCAATGGCGCGGCGTTACCGCCATGACATCGAATCGAAAGCCCAGATTGCGCCATTTCGGATGTTGGGACAAGAAGGTTTCTGCCGCCCTCTCGATCCGGCGCCGCTGATGTGGTGTCACCGCTTCGAGTGCTTCCATCAGCGTCTGCCGCGCCTTGATTTCGATCGCCGCCACGATCTTGCCGCGCTTGGCGATCAGGTCGATCTCACCCACCGGCGTGCGGTAGCGCCGCGCCAGAATGCGCCAACCCTTAAGCCGCAACAGAAGTGCGCAGCGGCGCTCGGCGGCGTGCCCGCGATTGTTCACGCCTTGGCGCCGGAAAGGCGCACGGCACGGGCGTAGAGATCGCGCCGCGCCAATCCGGTTTCCGCCGCCAGCTGGGTGGCGGCGTCGCGCACACTGGCGGATTGCAAAAGCTCAACCAGGCGGGCGTCGATGACGTCATCCGACAGATCCTGGCCGTTGGAAACGGGCGGCCCGACAATAATCACGACCTCCCCCTTGGGCGCGCCGATCTCGGCGTAATGCGCCGCCAGGCTGGCCAGATCACCGCGCACAAACTCCTCATGCAGCTTGGTCATCTCACGCGCCACGGCGATATCGCGTTCGCCCAGCGTATCAACC
>JAPYQV010000321.1 GCA_029937205.1 Alphaproteobacteria bacterium | reverse complement strand
CCGGAATTGCGGCATTTTGCGGCAGCGCCACACCCAGCGCCTCGGCCATACTGGCCATGGTCGACGCCGTGCCCATGGTCATGCAATGGCCGGGGCTGCGCGACATGCCGGCCTCGGCGTCCATGAAATCGGCGAGCGACATCTTGCCGGCGCGCACTTCTTCGGAAAACTTGAACACGTCCGTGCCGGAGCCTATTTGCTTGCCGCGAAAGCGCCCGCTCAGCATCGGGCCGCCGGAGACCACCAGGGTCGGTAGATCACAACTCGCTGCGCCCATGAGGAGCGCCGGCGTGGTTTTGTCACAGCCGACCAAGAGGACGACGCCGTCCATCGGGTTGGCGCGGATCGATTCCTCCGTATCCATGCTGGCCAGATTGCGGAACAGCATGGCGGTCGGCCGGAGATTGGATTCGCCGAGCGACATGACGGGAAATTCGAGCGGCAGACCGCCGGCCTCATAGACGCCGCGTTTGACGCGCTCGGCAATGCCGCGCAGGTGGGCATTACACGGCGTCAGTTCCGAGAAGGTGTTGCAGATGCCGATCACCGGGCGGCCGTCAAACGAATCTTCGGGCATGCCCTGGTTCTTCATCCAACTGCGATGCAGGAAGCCGTCCTTATCGGCCTTGCCGAACCAGGTCTGTGAACGCAGGCTGCCCTTCTTATTGTCTTTCATTTATATTCAATCCAAATGTTTGAGATATTGGCCGACGAAATCATGGTCGACGAATTTGATATACGCGTCGGTGATTTTTTTGGTGATTGGGCCGGGGACGGTGCCATCGCCAACCTCAATGCCGTTGAAGCTGTTGACCGGCACGATGCAGAAGCTGGTTGAGGTGATAAACGCCTCGTCCGCCGTGTAAGCGTCATAGAGGTCGAGATCCTTGCGCACAACTTTCAGCCCCGCTGCCTCGGCCAAGTCGATCGCCGTCTGACGGCTCACGCCGCACAGCACATAGCGGTCCTCCGGCGTGTAGATCACGCCATCCTCGACGATGAAGATATTGGAGCCGACGCCCTCGCAGAGATTGCCGTTCACGTCCAGAAGGATGGCCCAGGCATTGGTGTTTTGCCGGCGTACTTCCTCATGGGCAATCATGAGATTCATGTAATTGTGGGTCTTGGCCCGGGGCGTGAGGGAATCGGGCGCGGTACGCCGCGTCGAGGGCACAACCACCTCCATACCATCGCGGAAGTAATGCGCCCGTGCCTTGAACGGCAGCGGCGTGCATTCGATGACGACGGTGGGTTCAGAAGTATCATGGATATCGCCGCCCACCGGCTCGACCCCACGCGAGACGCGCTGAGCGACCCAGTAATCCTCACCCTCACCCAAAAGATGAAGGTTGCGTTGCAGCACTTCCTCGCTGATTTCCTTCATCTTCTCGATACTCATGCCCGGGTCCATCTGGAGATATTTGAGCGATTTATAAAACCGCTTGAGATGTTCATCGAGCTTGAAGATGCGGTGGCCGAAGGTGCGCGTCATATCGAAGGCGCCGTCGCCATATTTGAAGCTGCGGTCGCGGAACGAAACCATGGCACGGCTTTCCGGCACGATCTCTCCATTGATATAGACAACCCGTTCGTTGGCTAGGTCCGCCATCTCACAATCCTCCAGATAATCGCTGTTCAGTCAGGTTCGACGCCATAGTCGCGCCGGGCACCTTCGGGAGTGATATAGCCCTCACGCAAATCCTCCGCTATCATCGATTGGTCGCGCTCTTGAGGGTTGCCGTAGCCGCCACCGCCCGAGACCGAGAGCCGCACGCGATCGCCCGGCTTGAGGGTGATGTTGGAATATTTGCTGCTCGACACCTTGCCGAATGCTTCCGTGACCGGGCGCCAATCGTCGCGGCCCTTCTGTTGAATGAGGGTGGCGCCGTTGCCGCCTTCGCTGCCGCCAAACAGGGCCCAGGATTTGATCCGATGGCGGTCGGTGCATTGGCTGGCGGTGATATCGGTCGTCGTTGCTCGGAGCGTCTTGTGAAAGCCAAGGCCACCACGATAGGCGCCGGCGCCGCCCGAATCCGGCGTCATGGCGCAATCCTCGACCTGGAACGGAAAGCGCGTCTCGAACACCTCGACCGGATTGAAACGGCAATTGCCGTTGATGGCGATGACGCAATCATTGCCGTCGGCATAACTGCGCCCGCCCCAGCCGCCCGACATGAGATCGTAGCAGGCGAAATATTCATCATGCTCCGGATGGTAGCCGCCGAAGACAAAATTGCCGCCCGTGCCGCTTTCCGACGCCATGGCGCGCTCCGGCATACATTCGGCCAGTGCGCCGATGACGATGGCGGCAAGACGCGGATGGGTTTCCGTATTGCCGGCGACCTCGGGCGCGGGATAATTCACATTGGTGACACTGCCCGGCTTGGCCACGATCCGGATCGGGCGGAAACAACCGGCGTTTTTTGGGATCGACGGGTCGGTCATGTGGAACATGGCATTGTAGGTAGCACTCCAGGTGACGCCGAGGGTGGCGTTGATCGGCCCCTTGGCCTGGGCAGCGCTGCCACTGAAATCGGCCACCACTTCATCGTCCTGGACAAACACATCGACGCGCAGCAGATAGGGCTTATCCTCGATACCATCATTCTCGACCGTATCCTCGAAACTGTAGTGGCCATCGGGGAAAGAGGATATTTCGGCGCGCATACGACGCTCGGAATATTCCATCAGGTCATGGCAGGTCTCTTTGAAAGTCTGCTCGCCATATTTGGCCAACAATTCGGCGACGCGCTGTTCGCCCAAATCGAGCACGCCGATCATGGCGCGGAGATCGCCGTAATTGTGGCGCGGCGTGCGCACATTAGCGAGCATCAGCTTCCACACCGCTCCAACATCCTTGCCGGCCTTTTTGATTTTGACCGGCGGCACGCGGAACCCCTCGTGAAATATTTCCGTCGCCTCGCCGGCAAAGCCGCCCGGCACCATGCCGCCGACCTCGGCGATATGACCGATACAAACCAGATAGCCGAGCGCCTTGCCATTGTGGAAGAACGGCTTAAATAGCGTGTGCTCGGGCACATGCAGGCCGCCGCGGTAGGGATCGTTGTGGATCAGCACGTCACCCTCATCGAGGGTATCGATGGGAAATTCTTCAGCGCAGGTTTTGATCAGAAGCGGCATGCCGCCGATCTGCGCCGGGCAGAATTCCGCCACGGCGATCATGTCGCCATGGGTATCGGCGAGCGCGCAGGTGAAATCCAGGCCTTCGTTGAAGATGGTCGAATAGGAGGTCTTCATCAGCGAGATTCCCATCTCGCGGCAGATCGACACCATGGTGGAATCGAGGATGTTCATCGTCACCATGTCCATGGATATGGTCCTCTTGTTAATGGGCCCTCAGACGCCGGGCGGGGGCATCCGCCCCACATGACTCCCTGGCGGCTACCTCGTATTAACTCGGGCGCGTGGTCACGCTTGCCAGAATGCATTGTGCATTCTGGAGGGTGGTTCCTTCTGATACATATTCTGGTGTTATGTTATGGAGGCCCATGGACGGACGCAACGCGTACAGACGTGTAAAAAGGGAAACGGAAATTTTATGAGCGAGCGACTAAAAGGAAAAACGGCGCTGATTACGGCTGCGGGCCAGGGGATTGGGCGGGCGACGGCGCTGGCCTTTGCGCGCGAGGGCGCCATCGTTTGGGCCACCGATATTAACGAGCAGACGCTTGCCACATTGGCTAGCGAAGCGCCCGGCATCATCACCCGGCGCCTCGATGTGATGGACGCGGAAGAAATTTCCGCCACTGTCGGCGAGATCGGCGCGCTTGATGTGCTGTTTAATTGCGCCGGTATTGTCCACAACGGCACCATCCTCGATTGCTCGGAAGAGGATTGGGACCTGTCGTTCGATCTCAATGTGCGCTCGATGTACCGCATCATCCGCGCCGCTTTGCCGGCCATGCTGGAAAGCGGCGGCGGCTCGATCGTGAATGTCGCCTCCGTCGCATCCAACGTGAAAGGCGTGCCCAACCGCTTCCTCTACGGCGCCACCAAAGCTGGCGTGATTGGTCTGACCAAGGCGGTGGCGGCAGATTTCGTCGGCCAGGGC
>JAPYQV010000320.1 GCA_029937205.1 Alphaproteobacteria bacterium | reverse complement strand
CGCCTTGACCACGAAGAATCTCTGATTCCCGTTTTGCGTTGGCCAACAGGATGGTTCTTTCCTTGTCGGCACGGGAGCGAATCCGCTGGGACATTTCATCGCCCTGGGCGCGGTATTCCTTGGCCTCGCGATCTCGTTCGGTTTGCATCCGGCGATAGACGGCCTGGCTGTTTTCGTCAGGCAAATCGGCGCGGCGAATGCGCACGTCGATCACATCCACACCGAAATCCTTAGACTGCCGGTTCACCTGGTCGAGAATAAATCGCATCAATTGCGCCCGCTCGCCGGACAAAACGGTGATCAGCTCGACCGTGCCCAGTACCTGTCGGGTGGCCGCGTTGAGAATGGCGCCGAGACGGCTGCGCGCAATTCCTTCCGAACCAACGCGCTGATAGAACAGCAATGGGTCGGTGATGCGGTAGCGAATAAAGGTATCGACAACGAGGCGCTTCTGATCGCCCAGGATAACCTCTTCCGCTGGCGCGTCATAATCGAGAATGCGCTTGTCGAAATATTCCACATTCTGGACAAAGGGCGTCTTCAGATAGAGGCCGGGCTCTTGGCTTCCGGTTGCGTTGATGACTTCTATGGGTTCGCCGAACTGGAGCAGAATAGCCTGCTGATATTCCGTCACCTTGAAGGTCGAGCTTAACACCAGGATGATGACGACGACGATTGTGACGCCGAGTAAAAGAAGTTTTGCGCGTCCACTCATTGTCCCGTACTCCCGCTCAGACCTTGCTGGCGTTTGTTCAGTTCAGGAAGCGGTAGATAGGGCACGACGCCTTGGCCGCCCGCAGAGGAATCAATTAGAATTTTGTTCATGCCGCCCAAGATTTTTTCCATAGTCTCCAAATATATCCGCTGTCGAGTGACCTTTTTGGCTTTGCTATATTCGTTGAACACCAAGACAAAGCGCTGCGCCTCACCGGTGGAGCGCGCCACGACTTCCTGCTCGTAGGCTTCCGCTTCCTGCAATATGCGCTCCGCTTCGCCGCGTGCGCGCGGGATGATGTCGTTGCGATAGGCTTCGGCCTCGTTTTTCGCCCGGTCCTCGTCGGCACGCGCCGCTTGCACGTCTCGGAAGGCGGCAATCACCGCTTCCGGCGGATCGATCTTTTGCGGCTCGACCTGGGTGACGAGAATGCCGGAATCGTATGAATCAAGAATTTCCTGCACCAATTCTTGCGTCTGAGCGGCCAGCACCGAACGGCCTTCGGACAAGGCGCTGTTAAGGTCGGTTTTGCCGATAACCTCGCGCATGGCGGCTTCTGAAGCGTCTTTAACCGTGCGCTCCGGTGAGCGGATGTTAAAGAGGAACTTGCCAGCGTCGGCAATTACCCAGAATACGGTAAACTGGACATCGATGATATTTTCATCACCGGTCAGCATCAGGCTTTCATCGGGAATCACACGCGTTTCGAGATTGCCACGGTTGTTGACCCCGGTCAGATAGCCAATTTCAACCCGGTTGACCTTGGTCACCTTGGGTAGCATGACGGTCTCAATCGGGCCCGGAAGGTGGTAGTTGAGGCCGGGCTGGGTGGTTTTGGTCCATTCGCCAAAACGCAGTACCACGCCCTGTTCATCAGGCTCGACCCGGTAAAATCCGGTGAGCAGCCAAATGCCGATGGCCACCAGGATCAGGATAATAATGCCGCGCGGTCCGCGCAACATGGGCATCCAGTTGCGCACACGGTCTTGTCCGCGGCGCAGCACTTCTTCCAAATCAGGGGTTTGCGGACCGCCACCGCCACGTGAGCCGCCGCCACCGCCGCCGCGAGGGCCGCGAGGGCCACCGCGACCACCGCCACCACCACCACGCGGGCCGCCCGGGGGTTTCCCCCAAGGGCCGTCTCCGCCGCCACCACGTTGGTCAGACCATGGCATAATCTACTCGCTTCCTAGGTTAAATTTATTCTCAGCTTTGCCGTCGGCTGAATTCAGCCTTATATGTCACACAACGGCCCGGCGCAATGCGCCACCTCTCCATCAGAGGCATATGGGCTAAATGTACTTAATGTTCAAGCGAAGAGAGAGAAGGCGGCCCATGGCGGAAGTGACACGTGAGACAATATTGGAGGCACTTGGAAGCGTGCGGAAGGTTGAAGGCGGTGAAGACGTCGTCAGCCTGGGCATGATTACGGGCGTCGTCATTCGCGACGGAAATGTCGGATTTGCGGTTGAGGTGGAGGCGTCCGAAGGCGCCGCGAGCGAACCTCTGCGCCAGGCCTGCGAGGCAGCCGTCGAGGCCATTCCCGGCGTGCTGTCGGTGACCGCCGTACTCACGGCCGAGCGCCAGGCTCAGCGCGGCGCCGGCGCAAATGGCGGCGCATCGGGCGCGCCCGGTGGTGCGCCACAGTCCGGCGAGAACGCCGGCGCCGGTAAAAGCCAAAGAATTTCCGGTATCGGTGCGATCCTGGCGGTGGCATCGGGCAAGGGCGGCGTCGGGAAATCCACCACGGCGGTCAATTTGGCCGTCGCCATGGCGGCTGACGGGGCGCGCGTGGGATTGCTCGATTGCGATGTGTACGGGCCGTCAATTCCGCGCATGATGCGTCTTTCCGGCCAGCCGGAGACGGTCGAGGGTTCGAAATTGGTGGCAATGGAGAATTACGGCGTGAAGTGCATGTCCATGGGCTTTCTGGTCGAGGAAGACACGCCGATGATTTGGCGCGGGCCGATGGTGATGAGCGCGCTCGGGCAAATGTTACGCGATGTACAATGGGGCGAACTGGATATCCTCGTCTGTGACTTGCCACCGGGCACGGGCGACGCACAATTGACCATGGCCCAGAACGTACCGCTCACCGGTGCGGTGATCGTCTCCACGCCGCAGGACATTGCGCTGATGGATGTGCGCCGCGGCATTGCCATGTTTGAACGCGTCGATGTTCCGATCTTCGGCATTATCGAGAATATGAGCTATTTTCTCTGTCCCCATTGCGGCGAGCGTAGTGAAATTTTTTCCCATGGCGGCGCGCGCGAGACGGCGGCCGAGCTGGGCGTCGGGTTTTTGGGAGAGATTCCGTTGGACGGCGCCATTCGCACCACGTCGGACGCCGGTCAGCCGATCGTGCTGGCCGAGCCGCAGAGCCCGCATACGGCGGCCTATCGCGGCATCGCCAAACGGGTGTTGGATCTGTGCCGCGCCGCTGAGGCGGGCGGCGAGCGTCAGGCGCCCAATATTGTCATGATGTAGGTGTTTCGGCGCGCTTAATTTCGCAGCCGAAGGGCGGCTTTACGGTGCCAATGGCGCGCCGGTTTGTGACGCGGTGACTGCGCGCGCCGGGCCGGGCTCGGCATGGCGCCAGATTGACCGACCGCCTGGTAAAGCGTGCGAAGCCCTTGCGTCGCCTCGATCGAATCGGGGTGATCGCGAAGGATGTCCCAGTAGGATTTTTCAGCCTGGGCAAAGCGGCCAAGAATTTTTTGACAGGCAGCGTGGTGGCACCGGTAGAGCGGATCGTTCGCGCCGCCGGCGAGCGCCGATTCAATCAGAGACAATGCGATATCCGGGCTGTCGGCGCGCAGCGCGGCAAGGCTCTCCGCATGCAGCGAGGCGGCCGAGCGGCCATGTGCCGCTTCTCTCCAAAAGCTTTGCTCATCCGCATAGCGGCTGCTGTCGATGACGTTCATGTACGTTTGCCTGTATTCGGTTGGTGGCCATGGCATTACAACAACCGTGGCCGTCTCCTACGGCTCGCAAACGTAAACAAACGAGGTTAAATAAAAGTTAACGAAATCGACGGTTCACTCGAGTAGCGTCATGAGTTCGCGCCACTCGCGTTTGGAGATGCCGCTCTCAGCTTGGTCGATTTTCTCGCCGGCAATCATGCGTTTAACGACATCCAGCGCCGAGGCGGAGAGGCGCACGCCGCCATGTTCATATTCCATGAACGCGGCATAGGCCAACGGCACCCAGCGCTCCAGCGTATCCAGCATCGCCTCGGCATAGACGCGGATTTCGTACTGCGCATGGGCATCCGCGCGCAGGCTGAGAAAATGCAGCAGATTGTGCAGGTCCGTCTTCCAGTACCATTGGGTGTAATAATTGAGCGTGAGGTTCATGCGCGCCAGTTCCCGCGCCAGTCC
>JAPYQV010000319.1 GCA_029937205.1 Alphaproteobacteria bacterium | reverse complement strand
GCTGGTGATCAGGCCGGGCGGTTTGTGATAGCGCCACAGCTCAGCCGGCTTGGCGCCGGCAATCGGCTTGCCATCCACCGTCACCGCGCTCTGCGCCGTCACCAGGAAGGCTGGCGTGTCGAGGGTTTTGCCGTCCACCGCGACGCGCCCGGCGCCAATCATGCGTTCCGCTTCGCGCCTTGAGCACACACCGGCGCGGGCCAAATGCTTGGCGATACGCTCGCCTTCTCCCATGGCTGACATGCGGACGCGCCCTCAGTCCCGGCAGGCGGCGAGGAAGGAATCGAAAATTCGGTGGTCGCCCGGGTCGATGGCAAATTCCGGGTGCCATTGGACGCCGATAAACCAGCGCCGCGCCGGGTCCTCAATGCCTTCGATGACGCCATCAGGCGCCACAGCATTGACCGAAAATCCCGGTGCGGTTTTGTCGACCGCCTGATGGTGGGCGCTGTTGACCTGCATTTCCGTGCGTTCGGTAATGCGGTAGAGCGCGCTCTTGGGCGTCAGCGTCACCGCATGGCCGGCCTCGTTGCGCGGATTGGATTGTTCATGGGCGAGCGCATTCGGGATGGCGTCGGGAATATGCTGTATCAGGCTGCCGCCGAGCGCCACATTCATCAATTGCTGGCCGCCGCAAATGCCGAGGGTGGGCAGATCAGCTGCGTGGGCGGTCCGTGCCATGGCGAGCTCGAACTGCGTGCGCTTGTCCTTTGTGGCGACGCTGGCGTGGCGCTCGGCGGCGCCGAACAGCGCCGGGTCGACATCGAAATTGCCGCCGGTGACCACCAGGCCGTCGATCAGGGCGAGATAGTCCGCTGCCCGTTCCGGCTCGTGCGGCAAGGCGATCGGCAGCCCGCCGGCTTGGCTGACGGCGCTGAAATAATTTTCCCGCATGGCGTACCAGGGAAATTTGGAATAGCCGCCCGCCGGCTCGTGGTCGAGGGTGAGACCAATGACGGGCATGCTTCGGCGTTGCTTCATGAGCGGGAATGTAGGGCTGAGCGCGGTCCTATGCAACGCGTGCGCTTGACGATTTCATCATTTACGCCGACTTTCCCCGCATGGACGGAAACAACAGCAGCTATATGGAATTGGCGCTCGCCGAGGCGGAAGCGGCGGCGGCGGCGGGCGAGGTGCCGGTCGGCGCGGTGTTGGTGGACGGCGATACGGGCGAAGTGTTGGCCGCCGCCGGCAACCGGGTGGAGAGCGGGCACGATCCGAGTGCCCATGCCGAGCTGTTGGTGCTGCGTGCCGCCGCCGCCAAGCGCGCCTCGCCGCGTCTTGGCGGCTGTGATCTCTACGTCACCCTCGAACCCTGCCCCATGTGCGCCCAGGCGATTTCTTTCGCCCGCATCCGCCGGCTCTATTTCGGCGCCTCGGATGCCAAGGGTGGTGGTGTCGAGAACGGCCCGCGCATTTTCGCCCAACCGACCTGTCATCATCGGCCCGAGGTCTATGGCGGCATGGATGAATCCCGTGCGGCGGCGCTTCTGCGCGAATTCTTCAGCGCCCGGCGCTGAGGCTATAGGCGGTAAATCCGCGCCGCGTTGTCGTGCAAGATGGCGCGCTGTTGCGCCGCGCTGAATTGCGCCAACCCCGCCCGGTGGGCGGCGATCAACTCGGCGTAACTGGTCCATAGCTTTTCGATCGGAAAGTTGGAGCCGAACAGGCAGCGCTCGGCGCCGAATATCTCAACCACCTGGGCCGAAATGCCGGAAATCCCAGCCGGATCGCAGCGTTGTATAAAAGTGCCGAGGCCGGAGAATTTGGTGCTGACATTGGCGTTCTCAGCGAGGCGCTTCAGCCCCTCCACCCAGGCTTTGCGTCCGGCTGGAGAATCATCCTCCAACATGCCGGCATGTTCGAGCACGATGGTGGCGTTTGGGAAATCCTTGGCCAGGCAGGCGCCATGGTTGAATTGCGAGGTGAAGAGCTGGAGCTCGAATACCAGGCCGCGTTCCGCCACCTCGGCGAAGCCCTTGCGCCACGCCGCGCCGTTCATGATGTCTGGCGTGGCGGCGAAGCGGTAGAGCGCCTTTTCGTGCCAGTGGAGTTGCTGGCGCACACCGCGAAAGGCCGGCGATTCACTGTGCGCATCCAGGATCGCGCTGAGATTATCGCCGGCGAGATCAGCATAGGAAACAATGGCGCTCGGCCAGCCATGTTGGTCGGCGACGCTCTGCACCCAGCGCGCCTCGTTTACTTCTTCGCCCGGCGCCCAATTGGTTTGCACATAGATCGACTTTGTCACGCCGTGGCCGGCGATATCTGCGAGATATTCATCGATCGGATAGTCGCGCCGCAAGGGCTCGTAGGGACCGAAGATGCGCGGCTGCATGGCGCCCATAAGCCACGGCAGGTCCGCCTGGCGCCAGATATGGTGATGGGCGTCGATAATGTCGTGCATGCGCCTAGCGCCTGATAGCGCGCCAGCCGATATCGCGGCGGCAAAATCCCTCCGGCCAATCGATGAGGTCGAGCGCGCGGTAGGCCTTGGATTGAGCCTGGGCGATATCATCGCCGAGCGCGGTAACGCCGAGCACCCGCCCGCCGGTGGCGACGATATTACCGTTCTCCAGGCCGGTGCCGGCATGAAACACTGTCGCGCCCGCGGCCTCGGCTTTGTCCAGACCGTCGATCACGCTGCCTTTCCCATAAGCGCCGGGATACCCCTTGCTTGCTAGAACAACGCAAAGCGCCGACTGATCGTGCCACTCCAGCGCGATTTCATTCAGGCGCCCGTCGCGTGTCGCCTGGAGGGCGGTGAACAGGTCGGATTTTAAGCGCGGCAGGATCGCCTGACATTCCGGATCGCCGAAGCGGACATTCACTTCGAGCAGCTTGGGCTTGCCGTCATTGATCATCAGCCCGGCATAGAACACGCCTTTGAACGGCGCGCCGACCGCCGCCATGGCGCGCACCAGCGGCTCAACGATTTTCTTGAGCGTGATCTCACACATTTCCGGCGTCATCACCGGGGCGGGCGAATAGGCGCCCATGCCGCCAGTATTGGGGCCGGTGTCGCCTTCGCCGACGGCCTTGTGGTCCTGTGCCGTCTCGAGCGGCAATACGTTTTCGCCGTCGACCAGGGCGAGATAGCTTGCCTCCTCTCCGGGCAGGAATTCCTCCACCACCACTTCGCTGCCGGCGGCGCCGAATTGGCCGGCAAACATATCCTCTGCGGCGGCGGTGGCTTCTTCGCGGCTTTGGGCGATGATCACGCCCTTGCCGGCGGCGAGGCCGTCCGCTTTGACCACCACCGGCGTGGCGTGGCCGGCGATGAAATCGCGCGTCTTATCAAGTGATGTGAAATGGCCATAGGCGGCGGTCGGAACGCCGGCGCGGGCGCAGAGATCCTTCATGAAGCCTTTCGAACCTTCGAGCCGCGCGGCCGCCGCGCTCGGTCCGAAGGTGGCGATGCCGGCCGCTTCGAGGCGATCCGCGAGGCCGCCGGCGAGTGGCGCTTCCGGGCCGATGACGGCGAAGCCGATGCCCTTTTTGGCGCAGAAATTCAGAATGCCGTCGAAATCCATGACATCCAGGGCGACACATTCCGCCTGTGTCGCGATGCCGGCATTGCCCGGTGCGCAATAAATTTTGTCGATCTGATCTGAAGCGGCGAGGCTCCAGCACAAGACATGCTCGCGTCCGCCCGAGCCGATAACAAGAACTTTCATAAGCGCCATATGTTTAGTGGATAAAATCTAGCACATGATACCCATACGACGGCTTCCCATGTTCACCCGGATAGGGGATCGTATGGGTATCATGTGCTAGATTTTATCCACCTGATTCGAATCGCTGGTATCTTTTATCATAGTGAGTGCGGCACGAGTGCATGAACGAGGGTCCGGAACAAAGTAACGTGGGCGGCAATGTAGAGCCCTACTCAGTCGCCGAATTATCAAACGCGCTGAAGCGCAGCGTCGAGGATAATTTTGGCTGGGTGCGGGTGCGCGGCGAAGTGTCCGGTTTCAAGCGCGCCGCCTCGGGCCATCTTTACTTTGCCCTCAAGGACGACAAGGCGGTGCTCGATGTGGTCTGTTGGCGCGGTGTTGCCGGCAAGCTCGGCATGACGCCCGAAGATGGCCTTGAGG
>JAPYQV010000318.1 GCA_029937205.1 Alphaproteobacteria bacterium | reverse complement strand
GGTGAAAACCGTGTTTGACGCCAAAACCGGCGAACTGCTCGGCGCCCACATGATCGGCACCGAAGTCACCGAGTTAATCCAAGGTTATACAATTGCCAAGACAATGGAGTGCACCGAAGCGGATCTAATGCACACCATATTCGCGCATCCGACGCTTTCGGAAATGATGCATGAATCGGTGCTTGACGCGTATGACCAGGCGCTCCACATCTAAGACAGCGTATTTAAGACAGCGTATTCAGAAAGAGAATTTGATGGCGAAGTCGAGCATCACACCGATTAAGCAACGCGCCAAGCGCCTGCCGAAGCCGCCGTGGCTGCGAGTCAAGGCGCCTAATTCAGAAGCCTACCATGCAACGCGCAAACTCATGCGGGCGCACAAGCTGAACACCGTCTGCGAAGAGGCGGCGTGTCCCAATATCGGCACCTGCTGGGCGCAAGGCCATGCCACGGTGATGATCCTGGGCTCGGTGTGTACGCGTGCCTGTGCCTTTTGCAATGTCGCCACCGGGCGCCCCGACCAGCTCGATCCGCATGAGCCGAAGGAATTGGCGCGCGCGGCGCAATCGCTCGGCCTCAGCCATATGGTGATCACCTCGGTCGACCGCGACGATCTCGCCGATGGCGGGGCGCATCAATTTGTCCGCTCCATCGAGTGCATGCGCGAGACCTCGCCCGAGACAACGATCGAAGTTCTGACGCCGGATTTCCGCAACAAGGACGGCGCGCTTGAGCAAGTGATCGCGGCGAAGCCGGATGTCTTCAATCACAACCTGGAAACCGTGCCGCGGCTCTATACGGAAGTCCGCCCCGGTGCGCGCTACTATCATTCCCTCAGATTGTTGGACCACGCCAAGCAGCTGGATCCGTCGCTCTTCACCAAATCCGGCATCATGGTTGGGCTCGGTGAGGAACGCCGCGAAGTGTTGCAGGTGATGGACGATCTCAGGAGCGCCAATGTGGATTTCATCACCATCGGGCAATATCTCCAGCCGACCCAGCGCCATCATGAAGTGATGCGCTTCGTCACGCCGGATGAGTTCAAGGAGTATGAGCGCTTTGCCTATGCCAAGGGTTTCCTGATGGTTTCGGCCACACCTTTGACGCGCTCGTCCTATCTCGCCGGCGATGATTTCGCCAAGTTGCGGGCCAACCGGCAAGCGAAGCTTGCGGCCAAGGTGGGACAAGAGGCCTAGTGGCGCGATGCCGAAACATGTTGAAAAACGTGTCCTGAAGCATTCGCCGCAGCAGATGTTCGATCTGGTGGCGGATGTCGAGCGCTATCCCGAATTTCTGCCGTGGTGCCTCGGCACCCGCATTACCAAGCGCGACGGCGATGTGCTCGAGGCCGATATGTTGATCGGCTTCCGCATGTTCCGCGAGCGCTTCGGCTCCCATGTCGAGATCGACCGCGCCGGCATGGAAGTCAACGTGCGCTATACCCACGGGCCGTTTCGCTATCTCGTCAATCGCTGGCGTTTCCTGCCCCATACGGAAGGCTGCGAGATCGATTTCTTTGTCGATTTCGAATTTCGCTCGCGCCTGCTGCAAAAAATAATCGGCGCGCTTTTTACCGAGGCGGTGCACCGCATGGTGCGCGCCTTCGAAACGCGGGCGCACGATACCTACGGCGCACCCAGCGCGCCATCCCGGCAGCATCACCCAGTGGAAGCGGATTAAGCGATTGCGCGCTGGCCGCTAACGGCGGCGATGGCCATATCTAGTGCAGTTCCGATGGTGGCCATGCGCACCGCGTCGCGGTCGCCGGCAAACACCGCGCGCACATGTTCCGTCGCATTGCCCTCAAGCGCACAAGCGAGATGCACCAGGCCGACCGGCTTGTCTTCCGTGGCGCCGCCCGGCCCGGCGATACCGGTCACCGCGAGAGAAAGCTGGGCGCCGGAATATTGCAGCGCGCCTTCGGCCATGGCGCGGCTGACTTCCTCGCTGACCGCACCGACCCGCTCGATCAGCTCCGCCGGGACGTCGATCATTTCCATCTTGGCTTCATTCGAATAGGTAACAAAGCCGCGCTCGACAACATCCGAAGAGCCGGAGACCGCCGTCAGACAGCCGGCGATCAGTCCGCCGGTGCAGGATTCAGCCGTGGCGATTTTGATATTTTGTTGGCGGCAGGCAGCCAGCAATTCTTCGGCCCGTACCGCGAGCGCTGCGGGAAACATCATATGCTGGTCCACATCCAGATGTTCCAGAGGATAATGGCGGCCAATATACCAGCCAAAACATCGTCGAACATCACGCCAAAGCCGCCCTTGATCCGCTTGTCGACCAGGCCGATGGGCCACGGCTTGATAATATCGGCGAGGCGAAAGAGCGCGAAGCCGATGGCGTAGAGCACGATATCGGCAGGCACCAGCAGGAGCGCCAGCCACTGTCCGACGACTTCATCGATAACGATCGGGCCGGCATCGTGACTGGCGGTGCGTTTGCTATAGCTGTGCGCCGCCCAGACGCCGATCAGGAACACCGCAACAATGGCGACGGCGAGACCAACGATGCCGACATGGTGGCTGAGTAAATAGGCCAAGGGCAGGGCGGCGAGCGATCCCACCGTTCCCGGGGCGACGGGCGACAGTCCGGCGCCAAACCAAGTGGCGAGGATGTGCGCTGGATGCCAGGAAGCCGGGCTGCGTGGTTCGGGCGGTTCGGGCGGCGAAGTGCCGCTCATGGCGCTTCCACCGGCAGCCGGACGGTTGCTACCGCTTGCGCCGCGATACCTTCCGCCCGCCCGGTAAAACCGAGCCGCTCGGTGGTCGTGGCTTTCAGGCTGACGGCGGAGAGCGGCAAGCCGAGGAGGCTGGCGAGGCGGTCCCGCATCTCGTCGCGATAGAGGCTCAGTTTGGGCTGCTCACAAATCAAAGTGATATCGATATGATCCAGGTGGCCGTGCCGCGCCAGTAACAGCTTTAGAGCATGGGCGACGAAAATCTCCGATTTCGCACCCCGCCATTTTTCATCACTGGGTGGGAAATGGACGCCGATATCGCCGTCGCCAAGCGCCCCCAATATGGCGTCGACCAGGGCGTGAAGGGCAACGTCGCCGTCGGAATGGCTGGCCACGCCGCGTTCGAACGGGACGCGCACAGCACACAGCATCAAATGATCGCCGTCCTCCGAAAAACGGTGTACGTCGTAACCGAGCCCCACTTTGACACGCCATTCCTGGCTGTCGGCGGGTCGGTCATCCGACCGGTCCATAAGGATTTGCTCAGCGCGCACCATATCGGCCTCCGTCGTGATCTTGATATTCTCTTCATCACCCAGCACAAGCGCAACAGATGCGCCGTGCATTTCCGCCACGGTTGCATCATCAGTGGCATGCTGGCCCCGGGCGGCTTGATGGGCGGCAAGAATATCGCCAAAGCGAAAGGTCTGCGGTGTTTGCGCCCGCCACAATCCCTCCCGTGCCACGTTTTGCTCGATCGACCGACCGTCCGGCGTGGCGCGTTTCAGGCTATCGCTGAGCGGCAGGGCGGCAATGGCGCCAATATCCTGCGCCAACGCGGTTAGGCTACGCTCGATCACCGCCTCACTGACCAAGGGCCGCGCGCCGTCATGGATCAATACGGCATCGGGCGCGTCTTCGGTCAGGCTTTCCAACCCCAAACGGACTGATTCCTGACGTGACGCGCCGCCGGCAACGGGCGCCAGAAGCTTGGTTTGCATATCCGCATTCAACCCGGAAAGCGCTTCCTGATAGTGTTCCGCGTCATCGGGATGAATAACGACACGCACGGCGGCAATCGAGGCGAGGCGGGCAAATGCCGTGACACTGTGGGCGAGAATGGCGCCGCCAGAAAGCCTGCGATATTGCTTGGGCAAAGGACCGCCCACACGGTGGCCACGGCCTGCGGCAACAATGAGCGCGACGTTGCGCGACATGGCCCCTCATTCGGTAAGATCAAGAAAAATTAGCCTATCTCTTTGGCCGGCGATTCGCCACTCTCCACAGCGGCAAATTTGATTGTGCTTTTTGATTAGCGAAGGAAAATTCGATGGCCGAGAACAGCACCTCGGAAAATTGGTTGATGACGTTGGCCGATGCGTCGCAACGGCTGGAAAGTAACAGAGGACCGGATACCAAGCCCTATGAAGT
>JAPYQV010000317.1 GCA_029937205.1 Alphaproteobacteria bacterium | reverse complement strand
TCGATATCCCGTGCGAAATTCTCGCCGTTCCGACGGTGCGCGAGGTGGACGGCCTGGCCTGTTCATCACGCAATGCCTATCTCACCCCGACGCAACGTCTGGTGGCGGCCCGCCTCTATGAGAATTTGCAGGCATCGGCAGAGCGCCTGACAGCCGGCGCCGCGATCAACGCGGAAATTGAGCGTTGCACGGCGCGCCTGCGGACGGCCGGCTTCGATCGGGTTGATTACCTCGCGCTCTGTGACGGCGAGAGTCTGAAACCCTTATCATCGTTGAATGGAAATGCACGGCTGTTGGCGGCGGTGCGGCTCGGCAACACCCGCCTGATCGACAATCTTTCGGTCTAACTTTCCGGCAAATCGCCGCGAATGGCATCGATGAAAAGCTGTTTCAGATCTTGGCTGCTGAGCGGGCGCGGGTTGCAGGCGCGCGCCTGATCTATTTCGGCCAGTGCGACCAAATCATCGACGCCGCTTTCCTCAACGCCGAGATCGGCCAGCCGATGCGGGATGTCGATTTCCTGGCGCAGCGCCAATATCCATTGCATGAGGCCATCCGCACCGCCCTCAGGCAGCTCCAGGTGGCTTGCCAGGCGCGCCAACGGGGCTTCGATGTGCTGGCGGTTAAAGGCCAGCACATAGGGCATGAAGACGGCGTTGGTGAGGCCGTGATGGGCGTTGTAGAGCGCGCCCACCGGGTGGCTCAGCGCGTGGATGGCGCCGAGGCCCTTCTGAAAGGCCGTGGCGCCCATGGTGGAGGCGATAAGCATGTGCGCCCGGGCGGACAGGTTGGTGCCGTCATGCACCGCGGTCGGCAGCCACTCCTTGATCAGGCGCATGCCTTCCAACGCCATGCCATCGGCCATGGGATGGAAGCCGCGCGCGCAATAAGCCTCAAAATTATGCGCCAGCGCGTCCATTCCGGTTGCCGCCGTCAAATGCGCGGGCAGGCTCAGCGTTAACGCGGGATCCAGGATGACCACGCCGGGCATCAGCTTGGGATGAAATATGAGTTTTTTGCAGCGCGCATCCTCATCGATGATAACCGCCACGCGGCCAACCTCGGAACCCGTGCCGGCGGTAGTCGGCACCGCGACCACTGGCGCAATGGCGTCGGCGTCGGCGCGCTTGTACCAGTCCTCGCGATCCTCAAAGTCCCATATTGGCCGGCGTTGTCTGGCCATCAGAGCGGCGGCCTTGCCGACATCCATCGCACTGCCGCCGCCAAAGGCGATAATCCCGTCATGGTCGCCGGCGCGGTAGGTGGCGACCGCATCGGCCACATTTGCGCCCACCGGGTTGGCCGCTATGTCAGAGAAGGCGGCGATCAGGAGGCCCGCGTCGGCACACAAGGCGAGGGCATTTTGAACCATATCGCTCTCGGCCAGGCCGGGGTCGGTAACCAGGAGAGGGCGGGCGATTCCGATTTTGCCGCAGGCGTCCGGCAGTTCTTCGATCCGGCCTGTGCCAAATCGGATGGCGGTCGGATAACTCCAATCGCCGAGCAATGTCCAGCCGACGCTGCTATTCATAATCCCTCCCGGTTTCTTGTTTGGAGGGAGTTTATCAAATCACGGGAAAACTGTCCTATTCGCGTTCTTCGATCTTGCGCTCGTCGGTGATCAACACCTTGGCGGAATAGTAAATACCGCCGAACAAAAACGCGGTGACCAAACAGACGAGCAGCGGCAGCGCCAAATCCCAAGGCATATTCAAAATCCTTCTCGTACCGGACGCGATGCCGGGCCGATATTAATGTTCACTCCATCCAACGCGTGCATAACCACGCAACGCGCGTTCGTCAAGCGGCGATCAAGGATCGCGCAACTGTTTGCTATACGCCTTGCTATACGCCCGTGCGGGTTAACAAATCATCTACAGGGAATTGACGAATTCGGCGATGGCATCGGCGCCTTCGGCCCAATTCTGTTCGTCGCTGGCGTCGGAATCATTCGCCATAACGAGGTGATGATCGGCGCCTTCGAGCCAGGTCACTTTGACATTCTCCGGCAGGCCATAGCCGGCGACTTCGTCGGGTGCGCCGAACGGATCTTCGCCGCCCTGCAGAATCAGCGTCGGCGCGGCGATATTCTTCAAATACTCGATGCGGGTTTTCTCCGGCTTTTCCGGCGGGTGGAAGGGGTAGCCGAGGCAGACAACGCCTTTGGCCCCGACCTGATTGGCAATCAGAGTGGCAATTCTGCCGCCGAGAGACTTGCCGCCGATAACCATGCGCGAGCCGCCACCGAGCGCACCGACCACCGCCAGATAGCGCTCCACCAATATCGGTGCCGGGCTTGGCGGCATGCGTTTGCCCTCGGCGCGTTGGCGCTGCATATAGGGAAACTCGAAGCGTGCCACGCGCAATCCGCCCTTGGCGATTCCGGCCGCGAAGGTCTCCATGAAGGGGTCGTCCATCGGCACGCCGGCGCCATGCGCGAGCACCACGGTCACCGCCGCATCCTCTGGTCCATCGAATAGAAATTTGATGTTGCCCGTGGTCATATCTCAGTCCCCTTGATTTTCTCCAGCGTCCTGAGGTTTAGGGGGTTTGCCGGTTCTTCGTCAAGTCTAAGCGCGATCCGGCGTTGGCATTTCAGCTCCGAGTGAATAAACTTAACCAGGACGCGTTCGCAGATATGATTCGCAGATATGAGGAGAGCCCGATGGCGTTGTTAGACCGCTCGGACTGGTACGATATAGCGCGCGATACGAATTGGACGCCGGATTATGTGCCGCGCGAGGAAATTTTCCCGGCCGAGATGAGCGACCCGTACGGCATTCCGGTCGAGGAATGGGAAACCTTCGATGAGCCTTACAAGGTTTCCTACCGGGAATATGTCAAAGTTCAGCGCGAGAAGGATTCCTCCGCCTATTCGGTAAAAGCGGCGCTGTCGCGCTCCAAGTTTCATGATCAGGCCGATGAGGGCTGGGCCAGTGTGCTGAAACTGCATTACGGCACCGTGGCTCTGACGGAATACCAGGCGTGCCAGTTCCAGGCCCGCATGGTGCGTTTCGGGCCGTCGCCGTCGATGCGCAACATGGCCACCTACGGCATGCTCGACGAGTTGCGCCACGCCCAACTGCAATTGTTTTTCCCGCATGAACTGTTGTCACGCGACCGCCAGTACGACTGGGCGCATGAAGCGGCACACACAAAAAACTGGGCGGTGCTCGGCGGGCGCCACGCGATGGACGATATCATGATGTGCCGCGATGCGGTGACCGGCAGCGTTATGGTCTCCTTCGCCTTCGAGACCGGCCTGACAAATTTGCAAATGGTCGGGCTTTCGACCGACGCCGCCAATATGGGCGATTTCACCTTCGCCAATCTGATCACCAGCATCCAGTCGGACGAAGCGCGCCACGCGCAGCTCGGCTCGCCGGTGATCGAAATCATGATCAAGAACGGGCGCAAGGAAGAGGCGCAGCTCGCCGTGGATGTTGCCTTCTGGCGCATGTGGCGCCTGTTTGCCATCTCGGTCGGCATTTCGATGGATTATTACATCCCGCTTGAGCAGCGCCACATGTCGTTCAAGGAATTCATGCATGAATGGATCATCCGTCAATATGACCGCCAGGTGCGCGATCTTGGCCTTGAGACGCCGTGGTACTGGGATATTCTGATGGACGATGTCGAAAATCATCACCATTGCCAGCAGGGCGGCATCTGGTCGTGGCGGCCGACCGTGTGGTGGAACCCGCCCGGCGCCGTCGGCCCGCGCGAGCGCGACTGGCTGGAAGAAAAATACCCCGGCTGGAACGACAGTTACGGCACTTATTGGGATGTGGTGACCGACAATTTGCTGAATGGCCGGGAGGAGAAGACCCACCCGGAATGCATCCCGATTATCTGCAATATGTGCCAGATCCCGATTTCCAACCGTCCCGGGACCGCGTGGAAAGCGCGCGTCCATCAGCTCGAGCATGACGGCCGGCGTTATAATTTCTGCACCGAGCCGTGCCGCTGGATATTCACCACCGACCCGGAGCGCTACAAGCACCACCTGACGATTGTCGACCGCATGTATTCCGGCGAGATCGACCCCAACACGCTCGACAATGTCCTCACGTATATGGGCATTGGTGTGGTGAGCGAGGGCGGCCGTGACGGCCATGAC
>JAPYQV010000316.1 GCA_029937205.1 Alphaproteobacteria bacterium | reverse complement strand
GACATGCATGGCTTTGGTGCCCGGTGACTTGATGCGCACCATGGCGCTGCGGTCGTCCTCGCCCCAGCTGATATTGGAAGGCGCGAAGGTGTGCGGCCTGAGACGCCGGTAGCAATTGGGCGTCGGGTTGAAGAGCGCCATGCAGGCGGCGCCGTGGTCGATGATGCCCTGCACGAAATAGCGCATTGCATCCGACATCTGGTCCGGTTTCTTGGTGTCGATAAAGACGTTCTGACCGCCTTTTTTGCGCAACAGGCTGACATGATAATGGCAGCCCGAGCCGGAGCTGCCGGCAAACGGCTTGGTCATGAAGGTCGCCAGCTGTCCGGCCTGCTGAACGATCTCCTTGACGCTATTCTTGAAGGTATAGCCATTGTCGGCCCCGGCCATGCCCTCTTCGTGATTATAGACGAGCTCGAACTGGGACGGTGCGTATTCCGCATTGGCGGTCAGCATGGGCAGGCCGGCGGCGCGCAAATGATCGACCACCTGGCGAATCACCGGCAGGTGCTCGTTTCTGAGATTGTTGAAGATATGTATGCCGTCGAAAAACGGCTGCCGGGTTTCGCGGTCGAGCACATAGAACTCGAATTCATGGCTCATCACCGCTTTCAGGCCGAGCTTATCGAGGCGCTTCAGCATCTCGGCCATGATAAAGCGCGGCGCGGCGCGCAGCGGCTCGCCGGTTGCCCACTCTGTATCGCAAATCACGCGCGCGGTGTTGGCGAGCCACGGCACAATCATAAGCGAGTTGAAATCGGCAATGAGGGTCTGGTCGCGGTAATTGACCTCTTCATTGTAACGCGTCCCCGGCACCACATGCGAGGCGCTGTCCACCGCAATGACGCCGCCATACATATTGACGCCGTCGCGGGCAAATTGCGCAAAGAACTCGATCGGGACTTGCTTGGAGCGTGCCGAGCCATGCATGTCGGGCAACTCAAAGCGCACATGCTCGATGCCGTTGCGCTTCAGCTTGGCAAGAATCTTATCGGTTTGGTCGCCGGATTTGCCTTTCGCTTTCGCCATCTCGCAACTCCTCGGAAAACGACGCGCTTAGAATTTGGTCCACCAGGGTTTGCGGCCATTCAGCCCGACCATGGGAATACCGGTCATCATCGCCACGTCCTGTGTCAGCGAGCGCATATCGTTGGGATCGAGATCAGCGACCTTGTTTTTGCCGCACGAGCGCGCAAAAAGCTGGATTTCCATGGTCATGGCGTTGAGGAAGTTGGTCACCCGCTCAGCCGCCTCTTCGACATCAAGGCGCGCCATCAGTTTGGGCAATTGCGTCGTGATGCCGACCGGGCAGAGGCCGGTATGGCAGTGCTGGCATTCATAGGGCGTGGTGCCGAGGCGCTCATAATCCTCGAGATAGAGCGGCGCGTGGCAATTGAGCGCGATGATCGGCGCGGTGCCGAGATAGACCACATCGGCGCCCAGCGCGAGGGCCTTGGCCGCATCGGCGCCGTTTTTGATGCCGCCGCCGACGATCAGTTTGATCTCGTCCTGCTTGCCCATGTCATGCAGCGCTTCGACCGCTTCCGCGATGGCCGCGATGGTGGGAATGCCGGCATGATCGAGCTGGATCGCCGGCGAGGCGGCGGTGCCGCCTTCCATACCGTCAAAAACGATGGCGTCGACATCGGCCTTGCAGGCGATGCGCACATCGTTGGCAATACGCGAGGCGCCGACCTTGATCGAGATCGGCACTTCATAATTGGTTACTTCGCGGATCTGCTCGAGCTTCATATAAAGATCGTCCGCACCCATCCAATCGGGATGGCGGCAGCCGCTGCGCTGGTCGATGCCAGGCGGCAGATCGCGCATTTTGGCCACTTCGTCGCTCATCTTCAGGCCGAGGAGCACGCCGCCGGTGCCGGGCTTGGCGCCCTGGCCGGCGCCGATCTCGATCATATCGGCTTTTTGTAGATCATAGGGATTCATGCCGTAACGGCTCGGCAGATATTGCATCACCAGCTTGGACGAATGCTCGCGCTCTTCCGGATGCATGCCGCCTTCGCCGGTGCAAGTGGAGATGCCGCAGTTCGTGGCGGCTTTGCCGAGCGCCCGCTTGGCGTTGACCGAGAGCGCGCCGAAGCTCATGCCGGCGATCATGATCGGACGTTCGAGCACGAGCGGGCGCGACACCCGCCCTTCGCCGATCACCACCCGGGTATCGCAACGCTCGCGGTAGCCTTCGAGCGGCATGCGCGAGAGCCCGGCGGGGGTAAACACCAGATCGTCGAAACTCGGCAGATCGGGGCGTTTGGTTGCCTGGCCACGAATCTTGTAGCGCCCGAGCTCGGCCTTCTCCTGGATTTCCTCAATCGCGTCGGGATGCCATATGCCGCTATAGGCAGGGGGTCTTTCAAAGGTACTGCTCATAACGCGTCCTTCCAGGCGGCGAAATCATGCTTGTTGAAATTCCACAGCGATTTATCGGATTGCAGTTTCTTGAAGGCTTTCGGGGCTTTCATTTTGTATTTCTCCAACAGCGCCAATACCGCGTCCAACTCGCCGTCTTCGGGGTCTACCTGCGCCACGCCGCTGCCCATTTCATCGGCCTCGCCGCCGAGCCATATCTGCCCCTGATACATGGAATCGCCCAATCCCTTGGCGGCGTTGCCGCAAATGACCATGCGCCCGTTCTGCATCATGAAGCCGGACATGTAGCCGGCATTGCCGCCGATGATCACATCGCCGGATTTGAGATAGATGCCGGCGCGCGGCCCGCCATCGCCTTTGACGACGATGCGTCCGCCGCGCAGCGAGGGAGCGGCCGAGGAGGCGGCGTTACCTTCGACGACAACTTCGCCGGCGAGCAGATTGTCACCCACGCCCCAGCCGGCGCTGCCGTGAATCTCCGCCGTGACATTGTCGCACAGACCGACCGTGTAATAGCCGACATGGCCGCGGTAGATGAGATGGATCGGCTTCAAGATACCGACGCCGATATTATGGCGCGCCTGGGTGTTGAGAATTTCCACCGCTTTCACGCCGTCATCCGCTGCCTTGCGGATCGCAATGTTGATCTCGCGCGTTTCCTTGCCTTGGCAATCGAGCGTGAGGGTTTCTACATTTGCCATATATGCACCTCGCCGGCGCCGGGTTCCCAGACGTCCATATCCGCCAACACGCCCTCTCGGAGCGACTGGGGATCGGAGGACAGCGCGACCAGTTCGTCTGTTTCAGCGACCACCAGCGGCTTTGCCGCGTAGGCGTCCTTGACCAGCGCGAAACAATCATCGGTGACGGCGATATAGGTAAAGCAGCCATCGAGCTTCTCGATCGAGATGTGCAACGCGTCCTTGAACGACGCGCCCTTCGACATTTCATCGATCAGCATAATCGGGATGACTTCCGAATCATTTTGCGTCGTGAACTCGTAGCCCTTGAGAGTGTAGCTTGAGCGCAAATGATGGTAATTGGTGATGTGGCCGTTATGCATGATGGCGAGGTCTGAATTGGCGCGTGACGTCAGCGGTTGGCCATTTGTGAAATCGATGCCGCTCTCCGTGGCGTAGCGCGTGAGGCCCATGGCGAGGCGTCCGTCATAGGCCTTCAAGTCAAACTGCGCATCGAGATTGGCGACACCGCCCATGTGCTTGAGCACTTCCAGGTGTCGTCCGACGCTGGCCACATTGATGCCCGGATCGAGGTCTTCCACGGCGGCGACCAAATCGGCTTCGGCGCCGGCATAGTCGATCACCGCGCGGATAAATCCGGCGCCGTCGGTCGCCTGTTTGACCGTGCTGATTTCGCCCAGGCGCTCGAGAACCCGGGCGCCGTCGCTCGGATTGTCGCAATTGACGCCTACATATAGCTGATCGCCGTCATTTTCGTGCCACAGGGTCACGCCGGTTGAATCGGGGCCACGCCGATAGATGCCGTCGAGAATGCGATAGGCAATCTCGCCGGTCTTCTGGCTATGCGTCGCCGTCTTGTAATAAATGCCGCCTACGCCGCACATATTTTTATCTCCTTGTTATCTCCGGCCTATTTCGCTGCTTTATTGAGCTTTAATTTGGCGTCCAGGTCCGACCACGGGATCATCGCGTCGATCCAAGTATTAAGGCGGTCCATGGCCAGCATGGTGCCCTCGCATACCATGACGACCTGACCATGGC
>JAPYQV010000315.1 GCA_029937205.1 Alphaproteobacteria bacterium | reverse complement strand
ATACCAGTGAGGGAACTGATGATTCCTTTGGTGACCTTCACCGATGTGCTGATTTTTTGTCCAAAGGGATACCCCGCAACATAGATGTCTTGAAGCAACTCGGGTCTCTCTTTGCTCAGAGCAAACACCGTTGAGGGACGAAAGTCACCTTGTAGAAGGGCAAGGTCATTGCTGGGGTCAAAGGTAACTATGGTTGCGGGTATTGATTTTCCCTTGTGGTGGATTTGAACTCTTTGACAACCATCAATGACGTGGTTGTTGGTGATGACGTAACTCGGTTGCCACGGCGAGCGCCCGCTCCAACAGGCCGCGCTGGTCCGCATCGGTCCGATTTCCCTTGTCGCGAATTGTCTGCAACAGCTTATCGGCGATCGCGCCGACGCTGATCGCAAGTTCGGAACCGGGCTCGGGAAAATCCTCTACCGTATTTGTTGAATGGGCCACTAGAGACGCCTCCTTCTCAGTAATGATCTTCGTCGCCGCGACCATGCGGCACACAATTTCGATATTCTTGGTGCAATCCGTGTGCCAAGAAATATGACGTTGAAATCAATGGTTTATGCCGTCGAGCGCGGGAAGGCGGAAGATTCTGCCGCGCCGATTTCCGACCGGGCGGAATATTTGGCCGGGTCGGGCGCCTTTACCGGTCCCGGCGAATCGTACATGGTTGCTTTTGCAACATAATTTGGCTGCACAGAGAACGGGATCGGCAGGCATGGCGATAAGGCGAAAATGGGCAATTTATCTGGCGCTGTGCCTGCTGCTTGTTGGCGCCGTGTTGGCACCGCTTGGCGCCGCTGCCGCCGATGCATGGTTCACGCCGCACCGCGGCATCTACCGGATGTCCCTGATCTCGGCGGAGAGTTCGAGCGGCATCATCGGCGCGAGCGGGGAAATGTATTTCGAATGGACGGATACCTGTGACGGCTGGAACGTCAACCAGCACACCTCTCTATATCTTGCCTCGTCACAGGAAAAGAGCAACCAGATCGGCCTGACCTTCTCGGGCTGGGAAGCCAAGGACGGCATGGAACTGCGCTTTCATGCCAGCCACATTGCCAATGGCGTGATCGTCGACAAAGTCGCCGGCGAGGCGCGTCTGTCCAGCCGCGACGGCGCGGGAACGGTGACATACACCAAACCGAAGGGATTGGCGGTGGCGTTGCCGGAGGGCACGGTATTTCCAAGCGAATATTCGCGCCGCATGATGGCGCGCATGAACGAAGGCGCGAGCGGCTACTCCGCTCTGATGTTCGACGGTTCAAGCATTGAAGGCACCTATGACGTGACGACTTTTTTTGCCGCGCCGCGCCTGCGGGCGTTGCCCGGCACCGGCGATGGGGAAGCGGGAGAAGAAGCGGTGAAGGAAAAAGTGTGGCCAGTACGCATGGCCTATTTCCCGCTCCTCGGCGGTGACATTGAGCCGGATTTTGAGGTCGGCGCGCTGATTAACGGGCGCGGCGTCGCCCATCGCTATGACATCGATTATGGCAATTTCGCGGTGCGCGCGGAGCTTGAGAAATACGAGGAAATCAGCGCGCCGGACTGCTAATACCAAGGAGCAGTGATAATGACCCCCAATAATCGCCCCTGCGGTATGTGGGATCGCCTCTGCGGCCCGTCAGGTAGGAGGATGGCGCCATCGGCAAGGCCTTCCGACGCCCTCCGACGGGCCGCAGAGGCGACCGGAACGGCGGCTTGCCAAGGCTTTCGGACGGCGTCGCGCGCGCCTCGCGATGTGCCGGGCTACAGCCAGGCAGCGCCGCGCACAGCGCTCGAATCGATCCCGATCCGCATCGCTCAATAGCCTTTCGCCGCAAGGTCGCGCTCGATCACGAGTGCCGCCGAAGGCCAGGTATCGACCCGGTAATGACTGTCCTCGGCCGGGCCGAGCAGGCCCGCGAGACGGCGCTCGGCGACGAAATGAATGCGTACCGCCCGGGCCGCATCGCGGGCGACCGACGTGTGGTGACGCGGGCTGTCGTCAATGAAGTAGAGCGGCGCGTCGCCGCGCGCGGCAAACCAGGCCACCGCCGGTCCCTTGGAGCCGTTGTTCGAAATCACCGGATAGGGCAGTCCGTAACCGGTGAGCTGGCGCCGGCGCGACTCGCGATGTTTCTGCCAAAGATTGGTGAGAATGATGATATCCGCCCGCGCCGCCAGCCGCTTGAGCGCTGGCGACGCGCCGGCGACCGGCGCCAGGGTGGCGGCGTGATCGGCGTAAAATTCCTCGATCAAGCGGCGCACCTCGGGCATGGCCAGGGCATTGGTGCTCTCGCGTTCCAGGATGTTGCCGTCGAGCGCATATGAACGCCACGCATAGTAAAGCCCGCGGCCATGAAGGAATTTCTCGAAAGCGGCCATAAATCCGAGCAACACTTCATCCGCATCGCACAATATCAATGGTTTGGCCGGATTAAGGTCCAATTCGGCCAATTGCGCGGCGACGTCTTTATGCGGCGATTTTGTCATAACAAAGGTTTAACCATCTGTCGCTACACTCCCAATCGTGAAGGCAAACCGGGCAGCGGATATTTCGATGCCGGAGAACTCTCCGACAAATTTGGAGCGTGTGCTTTCACCAACAGGGTGAGGTAGCCAGGCAAATATATGTCCGCGCGTGTCTTAGTTGTCGACGACATTCCCGTCAATGTGAGGCTTCTGGAAGCCAAATTGTCGGCCGAATATTACGATGTTGTTACCGCCTCCAGCGGTGCCGAGGCGCTTGAAATGATCAAGTCCGCGCCACTCGATATCGTTTTACTCGATGTTATGATGCCAGAAATGGACGGTTTCGAAGTGTGCCGTCGAATCAAGGCGGAGCCGGCGACGGCGCTGCTGCCGGTGATCATGGTAACGGCGCTGAACGAGCAGTCCGACCGGATCACCGGTCTCGAGGCCGGCGCGGACGATTTTCTCACCAAGCCGGTGCGCGACATGGCGCTGTTCGCGCGGCTGCGCTCGCTGCTCAGGGTCAAGATGCTGCTCGACGAGCTTCGTCTGCGCGAGGAGACTTCGCGCCAGATGAACATCTTGCGGGATATTGAAAAGCGCGACGAACTGCTGCACGGCCAGAAAGTCTTGTTTGTCGGTGACCAGCCCGAAGAGGGTGAGCTGATTGCTTCGATCTTTAAAGAGAACAGCCACACGGAAATCATGACCGACCCGGGCGATGCGTTGGCCAAGGCGTTGGTCGAGAAATACGATCTGGTGTTTGTGAGCCTGTCTCTGAGCGCCGGCGATCCTCTACGGCTGTGTTCGCAGCTGCGCTCCAATTTAGTCACACGCCATGTGCCGATTTTGGTTCTGGTCGAGGAATCCGAACCGGACCAGATTACCAAGGCGCTTGAATTGGGCGTCAATGACTACATTATGCGGCCGATCAATGTTAGCGAGGCGCGGGCGCGGTCTTTAACGCAGTCGTGTTATCGCCGCTACCACGACGAACTGCGCGGCGCGTTGGAAAAAAGTGTCGATATGGCTTTCACCGACGGGCTGACAGGGCTCTACAACAGGCGCTATGTCACCCGCCATCTCGCCAGTCTGGCGCAGAGCAAAGGCACGGACGACAATGATACGGCACTGATCATGGTCGACATAGACCATTTCAAGTCTGTCAACGACATCTATGGCCATGATGTCGGCGATGAGGTGCTTAAGGAATTCTCGAAGCGTTTGCAACTGGTGGTGCGCGGCCAGGATTTGGCGTCGCGTCTCGGCGGCGAGGAGTTTCTCATTGTCGTGACAAATGCCACGGTTGAGAATGCCGAACGGGTTGCCGAGCGTATTCGCAATGATATTGCCAGCGAGCCGATCAGCGCTGCAACGCCAAGCGGACATGTGCAGGTCACGGTGAGTGTCGGCGTGGCGATGCCGCACAGCACGACCGAAACACCGGACAGGCAGCTGAAACGCGCCGATGTGGCGCTCTACGAAGCAAAGCGCGGCGGGCGCGACCGAGTGGTCATGGCCGCCTAGAGCGTCCAGGTTTCCATATTTACGTTAGGGATTGCGCAGCGTGAGGCTGAGGGCCTCCGCTTCCGCCAATTGGGCAGCGCTCAGGGCCGCGCCGACGGCATTGCGTGCTCTCTCGGCATTGGCGTGTCCGTCGAGCGTCGCGCGGTGCATCCAGGCGTAAGCG
>JAPYQV010000314.1 GCA_029937205.1 Alphaproteobacteria bacterium | reverse complement strand
TGCGACGAAGCCATGGCCATCGCCAAGACCGGAGATTTGCCGACACTGGAGCAGCGCGCGCGCTACCGCGCCGAGGGCGCGTTCGCCGCGAATCTTTGCTGCCGCGCGGTGGACTTGGTCTTCACCGCAAGCGGCGGCAGTGGCCTCTATGACGACAATCCGCTGTCGCGCGCGTTCCGCGACATCCATGCCGGGCGCGCACACATTACCCAGAATTGGGAACCCAACGCCACCACCCATGGCCGAGTCGCGCTCGGGCTGGAAAGCGACAACCCGTTATTATGACCCGTCCGGCGCTGTCTTCGTCCGTTTGGTGACGAAGAATAGGCCGGCGAACATGAGCGCCAGCGCCGCCCATATCCATACGCTGTGCCGCTCGCCGAGAATCAGCACAGCCCAGCCGATGCCCGCCAGCGGCGAGATATAATTATAACTGGCGAAGAATACCGGCCCGGCGAGGTGGATGATCTCGAACAAGAGATACCAGAAAATGGCGTTCGCCAGCGTGACTCCAATTAGGGCCAGAGCGCCGTCGTCGAGGCCGTTGTCGAAAAACCACCAGCTGTCCGTCGCCGCCATGAACAACAGGAGGAGAACGGATGCGCCGAGCAACAGGCCGGCGGCGAGGGGAAGAGAGTTCGACTCGGGCGGGCGCATGATCGCCACCAGCGTATTGGCGAAGCCGTAAAGAAGCGGCGCGACGAGGGCGAACAGCACCCAGCCGACCATGCCAGGTTCTGGCAGGCCGGCTTCCGGCAGCACGACCAAAAGCACAGCGCCAAGACCGATACAAAGCCCGAAGAAGCGCAGCGTGTTGAATCGGTCGATACGAAAGGCCAGCGCGAAACCGAACGTCAAGGCCGGCACCAACGCCTGACCGAGGCTAACCACGCCAGCGGGCAAGCGGGCGGCAACATAATTGAGCGCCAAAAAAGGAAGCACGAATTCGAACAATGCGGCGACGCCATAAAGTTTTAGGTGTGGCCAGCTCAACTGAACCCGGTTGGCGGTGGCGAAGCAGAGGGTCAACAGAATGAGCCCGGCGCCGAGGCTTTGCCAAAACACATAGGCGACGGTGGGAACGCCGGCCTCAGCAGCGATCTTGTTGAAGGAAAAGCTGAGGCCCCAAGTGATTCCGCAGGCGAACAGCATGGCAGTGGGCACGAGCGGCACGCGCGCCATGCCGGCGGTGAGCGGGCGCCAGTTCCCCATCTATCTCATCCAACTTATTTCAACTGAAATCCTTAGTCGCGGAGTCTAGTACATAAGACCAGGGGTTTCCGCTCCAATCGGCGCTTCGGCCTGCCGGTTGCGGCGCGACCGATCGGGGAATATCGTACGCTTAGCCGGCGGCGCCGGTTGAAAGATGCGAAACGCTCCGGAGTAATCCAGAATCTCAAAGGGAATGGAATCATGGCCGTTCATTCGTTGCAGCATTTTTGTCTGGCGGTGCCCGACCCGGAAATCGGCGGAAAATTTTACGAGGATTTCGGTCTCGATGCAGAGGTTCGGGGAGACAGTCTGGCACTGCGCTGTGCAGGGCGGGATCAGGACCAGATCATTCTTGTCGAGGGATCACAGCGACGACTACATCATCTGAGTTTTGGCACCGATGAATGCGGTCTCGATGCGGTAAAAACGGCGCTCGAAGCAAACGCGACGGAATTGCTCGACCCGCCAGAGCAAGCACCCGGCGACGGCCTGTGGTTTCGCGACCCCGACGGCGTGCTCATCAACCTCTGCATCGCCGCGCCGGCGCCCTGGGCCGCCGCGCCGGAATGGCGAATCAACTCGCCGGGGCATGTTGAGCGCATCGGCACGCGCGGATTTCCACCGCGCGAAACGGTGGTCAGGCCGCGCCGCCTCGGGCATGTGCTCAATTTTGCGACCGATGTCGACCGCCAGATCGATTTTTATACACGCGTGCTCGGCTTGCGGTTGAGCGACCGCTCGCAGGACGTGGTGGCATTCCTTCATTGTCCAGGCGGCAGCGATCACCACGTGCTTGCCTTTCTGGCGAGCGAACGGCCCGGCTTCCATCACGCCAGTTTCGAAGTCGCCAACGTAGATGAAGTCGGCCTCGGCGGCTGCCAAATGGTCGCCAAGGGCCATCGCAACGGTTGGGGGTTGGGCCGCCATGTGATCGGTTCGAACTTCTTTCACTATGTGCGAGACCCGTGGAACGGGTTGGCCGAATATTTCTGCGATATCGACTATATCCCTGCCGATATGGCGTGGGAGGCCAAGGATTGGCCGTTGGAAGATTCGCTCTTCATATGGGGCCCGGACCTGCCTGAGGATTTCCCCATTAATTTTGAAGAGCCCGCCTAGCCATCGCAGAGGAGAAGATCATGGCCAAAATCGAACGCGTGTTGAGCGAGCATGTCAAAGAACCGGATCCGGGTCTCTGGTCCAACTGCATGCGGTGCGGCGATCAAGTGTTTATTTCTGGCTTCGTGCCGCTGTCCGACACCGGCGAAGTGCTGGGAATAAACGACTCGGGAGAGCAGGCGCGCGTGATATTTCGCAAGATCAGACATTACCTCGAGGCGGCCGGTGGCAAGATGAGCGATGTGGTACGGGTGCGTATATATGTCACGGACATGCGCCATCGCCCGGCGATACTCGAGGCCCGGCGGGATTTCTTCAGCGGCGATTTTCCGTGCTCGACATTGGTCGGCGTATCGACCCTGGTGGATCCCGCCTATCTTGTAGAAATCGACGCCGACGCGATTATCGGTGCGGGCGCAGATTAAGAATATTGCCCGGAGCAGCGTAATAAACAATCGGATCGCTTTCGCTAGAGCGCCGCATGGCTGCCATCGCAATAGGGCGGCTTCTTGGTAGCCTTGCAGCAGCAGAGAGAGTAGCGTCGGTTGCGCTTGGCGCGGAACACGACAGGCGTGAAGCCACTGCCAAGATGGGAGCGGTCGCAAAACGGTTGCCGCCCGCTCCGCCCGCAACGGCACCAGACATAACGCTTGCCTTCTATGAGTTCGATTTCGATCGGCTCTTTTTGAGCCACCACCGAATCTGTCATGACACCCATCGTCACCCATCGAACGCGGTTACGTCAACGATCGGGGCACCATCGCGGGCGGTCCGTCTACCAATCTCGCGCTGGGAAAAAGGCAACGTCACTGCGCAACAAAGCCGCCATCCACCGGCATTGCTATACCCGTGGCAAACGACGCCTGGTCGGAGCACAGCCACACAATGGCCTCAGCGATTTCCTCAGGACGTCCAAGCCGCCCGGCCGGCAGGCGCCGTGTAATCGAGTCCATGATCTCCCCCGCCAGATCCGGCTGGGCGATGAGCATGTTGTCGACCAGGGGAGTCTGCACCGGGCCGGGGCACACCGCGTTCACCCGGATGCCCGATTGCGCATACTCCAAGGCTGCCGTCTTGGTCAGGCCGAGAACGCCGTGCTTGGCGGCGGAATAGGCCGGCATGCCGGGCGAGCCGACAAATCCGAAATTCGACGCGACATTGACGATTGCGCCCGAGCCCTGTGCGCGCATATGCGCGATTTCATGCTTCATACACAACCACACGCCGGTCAGATTGACCGCGATGGTGCGGTTCCAGTTTTCTTCGCTGCATTCGTCGGTCGGATTCATCTCGCCCTGAATGCCGGCATTGTTCACGCCGCAATTGAGCTTGCCAAACCGCTCGACGGTTCGCGCTACCAAGCTCTCGACCGCCTCGGACCGCGACACGTCGGCCTCGACGAATAGCGCCTCGCCGCCCGACGTCTCGATTTCGTGCACGGTTTCGCTGCCGCCTTTCACGTCCACATCGGCGACGACGACCTTGGCGCCTTCGCGGGCGAAGACGATGGCCGATGCCCGTCCGATGCCCGAGCCGCCGCCGGTGACGAGCGCCACTTTGCCGTCCACTAGTCCGGTCATATCGTCACTGTACGGAGCTGTAATCCAGGGGCGAGACGGCGATGATCGCTTCGCGCCGCTTATAGCGCTCCACCAAGTTGGAGACCTCCACCAGCGACAACGTCAACAGAAACAAACGCTCTTCCTTTTCGGGCAACGCATCGAGTGGAAAACCGTCGAGATGCGCGACGATCTCCTCCATGCGCGGAAACACCGCGTCGTAAAAGGCACGAACCTCGTCCATGGTGCTGGCC
>JAPYQV010000313.1 GCA_029937205.1 Alphaproteobacteria bacterium | reverse complement strand
CTCCTTGCCAGCCTGGGCGGGCCGATGGAGCCGCCCCAATCGGCGCAATCGGAACAACCGGCGCAACCGGACAGTAGCCAGGATTGACGATGATGCGTACGCCGCTTCGTGTTCTTAGCGTGCTGCTCGCCGGCGCCCTGCTTGGCGCTTGCGATTTGGCGCCGGACTGGTTCGGCGGCACCGAAGAACCGTCGCTGCCCGGCCAACGGCTTTCCGTTCTGGCGTTGGAAGGCACGATTGAGCCGGACGCCCGGATCGCCGATTTGGATGTCCGCCTGCCGCGTCCCTACGTCAATGAATCGTGGCCGCAGAGCGGTGGCTATCCGGACCATGCCATGCACCACCTTGCCGGCGGCGATCTGCTGTTGCCGTTCTGGCGCAGCAGTATTGGCGAGGGTTCGGGCGATGACGGGCGAATCCTGACCACGCCGGTGGTTGCCGGCGGGCGCGTCTTTGCCATCGATGCGATCGCCGAGGTCTCGGCTTTCGATGCCAATACGGGAAAACTTTTATGGCGCATTGACCCGCGCATCGAGGATGGTGAGGAAGACGGCTTTGGCGGCGGCCTTGCCTATTCGGGCGGTCTTCTCTTTGTCACCACCGGCTTTGGCCATGTGATCGCCATGGACCCGAGCAACGGCGCGCAAGTCTGGCGTCAGGATATTGGCATTCCCATGCGCGCGTCACCTGTGGTCGTCGGCGGTCGCCTGTTCGTTGTCACCTATGACAATCAACTGTGGGCGCTCTCGGCCGAGGACGGCGCGGTTCAGTGGAGCAATGCCGGCATCACCGAGACTGCGGGTCTCTTGGGTGCCGCGTCACCGGCGGTCGATAACGACATCGTCATCGCGCCCTATTCGTCAGGTGAATTGATTGCGCTCAGGGTCGAAAACGGCCGCACGGTGTGGGCCGATTCGCTCGGCGCCCAGCGCGGCACCGGCAGCCTTGCGGCGCTCAACGATATCAACGGCAGCCCGGTGATTGATCGCGGCGTGGTTTACGCAATCAGTCATGGCGGGCGGCTGGTGGCGATCGACCTGCGTACCGGGAGCCGCGTCTGGGAGCAGGATATCGCTGGCTTGAACACGCCGTGGATCGCCGGCGACTATCTCTTTATTGTGACGGTAGACGGCGACGTGGTGTGCCTCTCGCGGCGTAACGGGCGGGTGAAATGGGTGCATTCCCTGCCGCGCTTCGAGGATGAGGACAGCCGCGATGAGCCGATCTTTTGGAACGGCCCGCTGCTCCTCAGCGATCGCTTGATCGTGCTCGGCTCGAACGGCGACGCCTTGGCCCTCTCGCCTTATTCGGGGCGCTTGCTGGGGCAGCTTGAGATGCCCTATGGCGTGCGTGTCGCGCCCATCGCGGCCAACGGCACGCTTTATATTTTGACCGATGACGGCGATCTCATCGCCCTGCGTTAAGAGCTGAACATGTCTTTTAACGTTGCTATTGTGGGCCGGCCAAATGTGGGCAAATCCACTTTGTTTAACCGCCTCGTCGGGCGCCGCGCCGCGATTGTTGCCGAAACGCCCGGCGTCACCCGGGACCGGCGCGAGGGCGAGGGACGCATCGGCCCGCTGCGCTTTCGCTTAATCGATACCGCTGGGCTCGAGCAGGCGGCACCCGACAGCCTGGGCGCGCGCATGATGGATCAGACCGGGCGGGCTCTGCGTGAAGCCGATGTGGCGCTCTTGTTGGTGGATGGGCGCGCCGGCATCACTGCGGGGGACGAGCATTTCGCCGCCCTCCTCAGGCGCGCGGAGACGCCGGTCATTCTTGTTGTCAACAAATGCGAAGGTCTGGCGGGGAGCGGCGGCATTGCCGAATCCTACGCGCTCGGTTTGGGCGACCCGGTGATCATCTCGGCCGAACACAATGAGGGCATCAATCTTCTCTACGAGGCGCTGGCGCCATTCGAGGCGGAAGGCGGCGGCTCGGATGAGCCGGCACCGAGCAGGCGCGATATTTTGCACCTCGCCATCGTCGGGCGGCCGAATGTTGGCAAATCGACCCTGTTGAACCGCCTGGTCGGCGATGAACGGGTGATTACCGGTCCGGAAGCCGGCATTACCCGGGATTCGGTCACGGTCGAATGGATGTTCAAGGGGCGGCGCATCGAGCTCGTGGATACAGCGGGCTTGCGCCGCCGCGCGCGCGTCCGTGAGAATTTGGAAAAGCTCTCGTCGAGCGATACCCGCGCCTCGCTCGGCCGCGCCGAAGTGGTGGTGCTGCTGTTTGACGCCACCGAGCCACCGGCGAAACAGGATTTGAACATCGCCAATTCCCTGGCCGAGGAAGGCCGTGCGCCGGTGATCGTGATGAACAAATGGGATCTGGTTGAGGAGCCCCAGGGCGTGATGCAGGACATGCTCATCCGTCTTGAGCACGTCCTGCCGCAAATTCGCGGTGTGCCGCTCGTGACCTGTTCGGCGCTCACCGGCCAGGGCTGCAAAAAACTCATGCCGGCGGTGTTGGATGTTTATGGCAAATGGAATACCCGTGTTTCGACGTCGCGGTTGAACCGTTGGCTAAGCCAGGCGACGGAGGACCACCCGCCGCCGCTGGCGTCCGGGCGGCGCGTCAAAATCCGCTACATCACCCAGGTCAAGGCGCGCCCGCCAACCTTCGCCGCCTTCGTCAGCCGCCCCGAGGCGCTGGCCGATTCCTACCGGCGCTATCTGGTCAACAGCCTGCGTGCGGAGTTCGGGTTGGACGGCGTGCCGATACGGCTGTTGATGCGCAAGGGGAAGAACCCTTATGCAAAGAAGTAAGAACTCACAACGCCGACGGTAAAAAGCCTTTCTTCCCCAGCGGGGAAGAAGGGTTGGGAAGATGGGGAGAGCCAAGCGCGCGATGCGCGCTCCGTTCGCCCCTCCAACCCAAACCCTTCCTCCCCTCCAGGGAAGAAGGGCTTATTCCATCTGCCGTTTATACGAATACTTTGATGCCAGATTCGCTGTAACTGCTTTCAGCCAACTCCACAAACCGATCCGTAATGTCATCCGGCGCGGCGAGGGTCGCCGGGTCTTCGCCGGGGAAGGCTTCGGCGCGCATGTTGGTGGCGGTGGCGCCGGGGTCGATGATGTTGGCCTTGATGTTGGTGCGTTTGAGCTCTGCCGCGTAGGTGAGCACCAGCGCTTCGAGGGCTGCCTTGCTCGCTGTGTAGGCGGCCCAGAAGGGGAGGTGCGGCTCGCATTCCGTTACGCCCGACGTGACAAACATGGCGCGGCCCGCATCGGACAGCCGCAGCAGCGGATCGAGGCTGCGGATGAGGCGCCAATTGGCGGTTAAATTGAGTCTGATGACGTCTTCCCAGATGTCGGGCGGGTAGTGGCCGACCGGGCGCAAGCCGCCCAACATGGCGGCGTTGCCGACCAGGATATCGAGGCGGCCGAAGCGTTCATGGAGGGCGGCGCCGAGCTGGTCGATCAACTCACCCTGACCCAGGTCGAGCGGCACCAGCATGGCGCCTTCGCCGCTGAGGCTGCGGATTTCGTCGTCCACTTCCTCAAGTGCGCCGGACGTACGCGCGACCAGAATGAGGCGCGCGCCTTCGCTGGCGAAGCGCCGTGCCACGGCGCGGCCGATGCCGCGCGAGGCGCCGGTCACCAGCGCGATCCGGCCGTCGAGGCGTTTGCTTGTCATAGCTGGGTTAGCCGTTGTTTTCGTTCAACAGGGAGAGCTGGGCGGGCAGGCCACTATCGTCGTGGTCGGCGAGCGGGATGGGGTATTCGCCGCTAAGGCAGGCGTCGCAGAATTGCGGTGCTTCAGCGTTGCGCCGGGCTTCGCCCATGGCGCGGTAGAGGCCGTCAATGGAGACAAAGGAGAGGCTATCGACGCCGATCAGTTTGGCCATCTCGGCCGTGTCGTTGTTGGCCGCCAGAAGCTGATCGCGCTCCGGCGTATCGACGCCGTAGAAACAGGAATGGGTGGTTGGCGGGCTGGCGATGCGCATATGCACCTCCGCCGCGCCGGCGCTGCGCACCATTTCGACAATCTTGGTCGAGGTGGTGCCGCGCACGATGCTGTCATCGACCAACACGACGCGTTTGTTTTCCAGTAGGCGGCGATTGGCGTTGTGCTTCAGCTTGACGCCCAAATGGCGGATCTGTTCGGTCGGCTCGATGAAGGTGCGCCCGACATAATGGTTGCGGATAATACCGAGC
>JAPYQV010000312.1 GCA_029937205.1 Alphaproteobacteria bacterium | reverse complement strand
ATAAAGGACCTCCGCAATGACAGCCAACCTTGCGGCGATTCTTTATTTGATCGCCGGCGTATGCTTCATCATGGCCTTGCGCGGCCTCTCTTCCCCGGCTTCGGCGCGGACCGGCAATATTTTTGGTATTGCCGGCATGGTGATTGCCATGGGCACCACCCTGGCTCTGCCCGGCGTTGAGGATTATCTCTGGATCATTATCGGCATCGCGGTAGGCGGTCTGATCGGCATCGTCATTGCCCTTAAGATCAGAATGACAGCCATGCCGCAATTGGTCGCGGCGTTTCACAGTTTGGTCGGCCTCGCCGCTGTTCTGGTGGCGGCTTCCGCCTTATTGGCCCCGGATGTGTTTAGCATTGCTGTTGAAGGCGATATCCGCCTGATCAGCCGCATTGAATTGAGCATCGGCATGGTGATCGGCGCGATGACGTTTACCGGCTCGATCATCGCCTTTCTCAAGCTGCAGGAATTGATGACCGGCTCGCCTCTGGTATTTCCCGGACAGCGCCTGTTTAATCTTCTCATCGCCCTGGCTATTGTTGCCCTCGCCATAATCTTCTGCTTCGACCAGTCGCCGATGGTTTTCTGGATCATGACGGCGGTGGCCCTGGTCTTTGGCGTCCTCCTCATCATTCCCATCGGCGGCGCCGATATGCCGGTGGTGATCTCCATGCTGAATTCCTATTCAGGCTGGGCGGCGGCCGGCATCGGATTCACCCTGGACAATTCGGTGCTGATCATCGTTGGCGCCTTGGTTGGCTCGTCTGGCGCAATCCTCAGCTACATCATGTGCAAGAGCATGAACCGCTCGTTTATCAGCGTGATCCTCGGCGGCTTTGGCGGCGAGAAATCGGATGTGGTGAAAAGCGACAAGCCGCACAAGGCCGGCAGCGCCGATGATGGTGCCTTCATCCTCGCGAATGCCGGCTCGGTGATCATTGTCCCGGGCTATGGCTTGGCCGTGGCCCAGGCGCAGCATGCGGTGCGCGAGATGGTCGAGGAACTGCACAAGAAGGGTGTGAAGGTGCGCTATGCCATTCATCCCGTGGCCGGGCGCATGCCGGGCCATATGAATGTGTTGCTGGCTGAGGCCAATGTACCTTACGACGATGTCTTTGAACTGGATGAAATCAATAGCGATTTCGCCAGCACCGATGTGGCGTTCGTGATCGGCGCCAATGATGTCGTTAATCCGGTCGCCAAGACGGACCCGCAAAGCGCTATCGCCGGCATGCCGATCCTCGATGTGGAAAATGCCAAGACCGTGCTCTTCGTCAAACGCTCGCTCTCACCGGGCTATGCCGGCATCGACAATCCGGTGTTTTATAATGCAAACACCATGATGCTGTTTGGCGACGCCAAAAAAATGGTCGAGGCCATCGTCAAGGTCATATAGGTCCGGACGCGCGTCTACGTTGCCGCGCCAGCGCAGCACATAAATTTCTGAATAAATTCGAAGAGGGTGGGGCTATTCTTCCCGTGAAAGCCGCTTGCGTGCCAACTTGCGGGCACGGCGGATCGCCTCGGCTTTTTCCCGCGCACGCTTCTCCGACGGCTTTTCGTAATGCCGGCGCATCTTCATTTCGCGGAAAATGCCTTCACGCTGCATTTTCTTCTTCAGCGCCTTCAGCGCCTGGTCGACATTGTTCTCTCTGACGACGACCTGTACCAAACTCTTAATCCTTGATATTGCGGTTTATTCCGAAGCGGAGCGCGTGATAACACGTCCCCGAGCCCGTGTGAAGGGCTGGCGCGGAGAATATACCAGTTTGTCTTAATAATCTGTTTGGCCAGTTTACCCGGGCGCGATGCATGGCCATAGTGCTGGCCATGGCAATACTAAAAATCGCGCGCATGGGGCATCCGGTGTTGAAACAGGTGGCGGCGCCGATCGATGATCCGAAATCGGCAGAAATCGGCCACTTAATACAGGATATGATCGATACTCTGGCGGACGCGGCGGGAGCCGGCTTGGCGGCGCCTCAGGTGCATGTCCCGCAGCGCCTGGTGATGTTCCACGTACCTGATGCGCGGGCGCGTGAGGAGGATGGTGAGGCGGCTGAAGGCTGCCCCTTTACGGTGCTGATCAACCCCGAGATTGAGGCGCTCAGCGAGGATATTTCAGAAGGAATCGAAGCTTGCCTCTCGTTGCCCGGATTGGCCGGCATGGTGCCGAGATTCCACCATATTTTGTACCGCGGTTTGGACCATCTCGGGCAAACGGTTGAACGCGAGGCGGAGGGCTTTCATGCCCGCGTGGTGCAGCATGAATGCGATCATCTTGACGGAATTCTTTATCCGATGCGCATGGACGATCTTTCCACACTGACATTCACCAGTGAAATATCCCGCGCACGGGAGGAAGAAGAGCAGGAAGATGCTGAAAACGGATGAAACGCGCGATCGACTGCTGGTGGCGGCGCTTAAACATGTCCCGTTCGACGGATGGAGCGATAAGGCCCTGATGCGTGCGGCGGACGAGACCACCATCGGTGTGGACGCCGCGCGCCGCGCTTTTCCCCGCGGGACGCCGTCTCTGATCGAGTATTACTCGGCGTGGGCCGATCGGCACATGGTGGCGAGCCTGGATGAAGAAGCTCTTCAGGGATTGGGCGTACGCCGACGCGTGGCTGCCGTCGTGCGCAATCGTTTAGAGCAAAGCGAACCGCACCGCGAATCCATCCGCGCCGCAGTGTCCTATCTCGCCCTGCCACATCATGGGCCACTATCGCTGAAATGCCTTTATCGTACGGTAGATGCGGTGTGGTTCGCGATTGGCGACAAATCGACGGATTTCAATTTTTACAGCAAACGCGCCTTATTGGCCGGAGCTTACAGCGCGACACTACTTTACTGGCTCGATGATCAGTCGGGGGGCCGGGAACAAAGTTGGGCGTTTCTTGACCGTCGCCTCAATGATGTGGTGCGGGTCGGCCAATTTAGCGGAAACCTGAAGCGCTTCCTGCCGTCGGCGGCGTTGCTGGCACGCATGTCGCCGGGCAGCCTGGGGCGCAAATTCGATTTTTCCCGTGGCCGACGTTAATCGGCCGGGTCGACCGGAATTTCAGGCACGTTTGCGGTTTGCTTGGCGCGCCATGCGTCGAGCGCCTCGGCCACCGCTTCATCACTGAGGGCGAGAATTGCTGCGGCGAGGAGCGCCGCGTTGACCGCGCCGGGCTTGCCAATCGCCAGTGTCCCGACCGGTATACCGCCCGGCATCTGAACAATGGACAATAGGCTATCCATGCCCTTCAAGGCGGCGCTTTCCATCGGCACGCCGAGAATGGGAAGCGGCGTCAGAGCGGCGGTAACGCCGGCCAAATGGGCGGCGCCGCCGGCACCGGCAATGATAACCTGCAACCCTCGCTCTTTGGCATCGGCGCAATAATCGCTATGCCGTTGCGGTGTGCGGTGGGCCGAAATAATGCGTGATTCATACGCGATTCCAAGACCTTCCAGGGTCAGCGCGCTATGGCGCATGACCGGCCAGTCCGATTGACTGCCCATGATAACGCCCACGTGGGGCTTTTCAGCGTTCACGACTTTACGATGCTTTCTTTTTTTCGGAATTCGTTAAAAAAGCGAATTCGTTTACGATAAATAAATACGCAGCGGCGATGTTAAAGGGCGGGTCTCGTGACGGAAAGACTAATCTCGCCATATCTGCCTTGTTCGAGTTGCGTTTTGCCATTTCTAATTGCTTGTGGTAATTTAAGTTATCGATGCTTACACCGCTTTGCTCTGAAGTGAAGTTGATCGAGAGCAATACTGAATGAAAATTGAAGGCAATAGACCGTCGCGCGTGGGCGCGACCAATCGTGCCGGAAGCCCCAATCGCGCTTCCGCGAGCGCGCCTGCGAGTGCTGGACATCAGGTGCAGGACAGCGCTTCGATTATGGGTATTCCGGAGGCGGAACTTACCCCCAAGATCCGGTCCGCCATCATGACGCTGATGGAGGAAGTGGCAAGTCTCCGGGAAGAACTGAACAATAATCGCGGCCGGATTCAGCACCTGGAACGCCTCGCGGATCAGGATTCCTTGTTGCAGGTTTACAACCGCCGCGCTTTCGTACGCGAATTAACGCGTGCAATTTCGATGACGGAACGATATGGCGCGCCGAGCACGGTGATCTATTTCGACGTCAACAATATGAAGCAGATCAACGATACAC
>JAPYQV010000311.1 GCA_029937205.1 Alphaproteobacteria bacterium | reverse complement strand
GGTCACGTCCTGGCCGTCCAATAATATTTGACCCGCATCCGGATACTCGAAGCCGCCAACCATGCGCAGCGTTGTCGTCTTGCCGCAACCGGACGGCCCGAGGATGGTCAAAAACTCGCCCTCCTCAACACCAAGCGTTACATCGTCAACCGCAAGCACGCCGCCACGGAAGGTCTTTGTGACATTGTTGATCTCGAGAATGTTGGCCATATGGAGATACGAGTCTGAATTTGTAAGGACACGGAAGGAGTGGGTGTAAGTCGCAGCGCGTCAGTTTATTTGGTTATATTTGCTCTATTGTATCAATTAAAATGGGGTCTGGGAAAACAAGTCTTTGGCTTAACTGTCAAACCCAAGTTCGCTTGTGATAAGGGCATAAGCAGCGTTTTGGTCACGCGTTGCAAGCAATCCGGCGGCGGCCAACACATAGTGTTTATCGAGCAGCACGGATGCGCCGGTCGGGGCCAGCGAACCCGCCGCGCGCCGCTCGAGCGCGCGCGCGAGCGTGCCGTCAGCCGCTTCATCATGTACCAACATACCGCCGGTACCGATGATGCGCGGCACCTCGCGCAAGTCCAGACCACGTTGGATGAAGCTGGTACCTTGGTTGGGCACATAGACGGTGCGAAGGCTCCCGCAATGGCGGCGTAAGGCATGCGTGATGCAGGAGGTCGCGAACAGCCGGTCAAGCGCCGCATCTTGTTCGCTCCGGGGCATGAAATCCGGATCATCATGGCGCCGCCGCGCGCCCACCATCGCACTATCGCCTGGCCACGCGCGCGCCGTGGTTTCCCCGTCAAGCCAGTCACCATCAGCCTCATACACTCCCAAAGCGCTCCAGCGCATTCCGAGATCGCCCTGCACCGAGCGGGTCAGGGGCAATGGCGGCAGACCATCTGTCGTAATCCCGGGTGTATGCGGCGCCAGGGTAACGGCGGAATGCACATCGGTCGTGGCGCCGCCGATATCGACGACGAGAACATTGCCCACGCCGGAACTGCCCGGAGGGCCATCCGCCAATAATTTGGTGGCGGTGAGCGCCGCCTCGGGCGTCGGCATGATAACGCTCTGGCCAAACTCCTCGGATTGACTGAGGCCCTTACCGCGAATGACGCGCTCAATGAACGCATCATGGATGGCTGTGCGTGCCGGCTCAATGTCGAGCGTGCGAATTTCCGGCAACACGTTGCCGACGATTTCAGCGCTGTGACCGCCGGCCACGAATAGCTCAGCGACCGCATCAGCGATGTCGCAATTGCAGGCGACAATGACATGGGCATCAAAGCGCGCGCCAGCCACAGCGCGGGCATTGTCGATAACCTGGTCGCGCTGACCGCCATCCGTCCCGCCGGAGAAGAGCACGATCTCGGGTTGTCGCGCCTCCAGCGCGGCAATTTGATCCGCCGCAATTCTGCCCGCCAGCACGAGCTCGACCTTACCTCCCGCATTGAGCGCCGCCTGGCGCGCCGCGGCTGCGGTGTAGTCCGGCACAAGCCCGACAGAAGCGACTCGTAATCCCCCACCCGCACTCGAAGCCGCGAGCTTTTCGATGATTGTGGTATCGGGCGGCAACTGGATCTCGGCACGCTCGAACGCGAGAGCATAGCCTTCCATGACATCGGTGCGCACGGTCGTTGGTGCCTGGGCGGATGCGAGGCGCCTGCCGGAGCCCGCCTCGACAATGGTCAGCTTGGTGAACGTGCTGCCGAAATCGGCGAGCGCGATAGCGTTGACGGTCACGGCGTCGGCGGACTCACACGCTCGGATATCGATTGTAGCATTTGATCGATCGAATCAGGTGTCTCGATACCGAGCTGGTGAAGATCGTTTCGCACATCCACGGGAATGTCAGAACCGTCGATATCTTCATTCAACACACCGCCCATGAATACCGGCGCCGTAACTTTTGCCTCTTCCATATCTTCCAGCAGTTTTGTGCCAAACGAGCGGGCAACCCCGTTATGGGTGGTGATCACCACCGCGTCCGCGCCGGTTTCGAGGGCGACCTTGACGATATCTTCCGGGTCCCGGTTGATACCGCAATCAATCACCCGGCTACCGACGGCTTCGAACGTGGAGGAGAGCAGAAACTTGGCAAACTCATGCACATCGGTCGAGGCGACGAGGATCTTTCGATTCTTGAGTCTGTCATCGGCAGGCCTTTTGGCAAGATCGCTCAATACCTCGTCGCGTTTCTCCATGGTCTTGCGCACGAGATCCGTCTGCAACACCGGTTTATGGCCACGCATATGGCTGTCGTCGCGCGCACCGGCACCGAACAATTGCTCGCACATCTCCGCCCCGAGACGCTTCATGACGATCAGCACCCGGCACGGATCTTTCACATCGACGCCCATTGTGGTCATCGTCTCGAGGGCGGAATTGAAGAATTCCTTGCCGCCGGCGACGAGCTCGCCCGCCATTTTCTCAATTTTCCCCCAATCAATATAGGGATCAAGCATCGGAATATATTCCTCGCATTTCCGGTTAATCGTGTGCACCTGGGCAATCTCCTGCCAGGTCGGAATGCGGGCGACTTCGGTGACCGGTACAGCGATAAACGCCGAACCCAGCTTGTAACGAAGGTCTGCCATCTTCGACAACATCAGATCGTTGACCACGCCGGCCATATTGCCGTCGAAATCCATCTCTTTGCCGATGGTGTCTCCCTGAACGAACATGAGCGGCACACGATTTACATTAATCGCATCGAGTGCGAGCGTGACAGCCGCTTTGATGACCGGATTCTGTGTCAGCCCACCCCACGACGGCGAATAGGCCGCACCGATCAAATCCTCGGCGACATAGCGCTCAAGCATGGCCCAGCCCACATAATTGGCATAATCGTGAAACACGCCAGGATAGCCGTCTTCAAGATAGGAATCGAATATCGCGCCCTGGTCTTTCTTGGCGGCCAATACCCCACCGGCTTTGACCACGGCGGTTACTTGCGATGATTCGTCATCCCAATAGGGCCACTTCCAACTATACTGGCTGATGATGCCGACAGTGGTCGAACCGGCGCGGAGCGCATCGACCACATTGTCGACCGAGCCGGGCCCACCGATCATGTTGTCATTTGTGCCGCATTGGATTGGCACGGTGTGGTTAAGCTCCCACCAATCCTTTTCGCTCCAGAGACACGGGCCGGTCTCTTGCGGCGCTTCGGCGCGTTTGTCTTTGGGCAGCCCCATGCGCCGTTCAGCAAGCAGATTATAACTATCCGGCGGGCGCACCCCGCGCGATAAGGCATCTTCGTAAATATTTTCAAGACCGGCGCGGGTTTCATCCCAGTTCGAGAGGCCAATATTGATGCGCGTGAGAGGTATGCCTTTTTGCCGCGCAATCTCGCGCCACTCGCGATCCGAGCCAACGCCTTTTTCCTCGCAATAAAGCGAACGGCCCATGTCCACGGTTTTGCTCAGGGCAACGCCTTCGGCGACGACCTCGCGACCATCGGGTAAATCACTCGGGATTAAATCGGCAAGATTGACAGCATCTAACGCCATGGAAGTCTCCTCAGGTTTAATGCACTGCTATTATTGTTCAGCCTCTCACTTCACCTAGCCCATCATCGTCCAGCCGCCATCAACGCACAAATTCTGACCCGTGATGTAACCGGACCCGTCGGACGCCAGAAAAAGCACCGTCTCCGCAATTTCCTCGGGAACGCCGAGGCGGCGGATCGAGAGTGAGTTGAAGGCCGCCTTCATGTCCGCGCCCTCCATGTCGATGCCCCAATCATCGGCCCAATTCGCCTCAATCATGCCCGGCGAAATCGCGTTGACGCGAATGCCGTAGGGCGCCAAGTCGCGCGCCACGGTCATGGTAAAAGCGCGGATCGCCCCTTTGGCGGCACAGTACTGGACCGGGATACAGTTCGAATTATTTTCAGGGTCCGTGCCGTTGCCGTAAGAGCCCGAGAAATTGACGATCGCGCCGCCGCCGCGCTCGCGCATGCTTGGCGCCACCGCCTGACACATTAACATGGTGCCTTTGACATCGACTGCGAACAGCTTGTCCCAGGCGTCCGGGTCGATTTCATCGAGACGGCCAATATCCGCCGGATCGATGCGACCGGCCGCGTTGACGAGCATATCGATGCCACCATAGCGCTCGACGGTGTCGGCGATGAAGGCTTTGATCGAGGCCCGGTCGGTGACATCAAGCGCGC
>JAPYQV010000310.1 GCA_029937205.1 Alphaproteobacteria bacterium | reverse complement strand
CCGCTATGCCGTCAAAAAGTCCTTGCAACGCGGGAGCCATCCACACAGGACATCAAGGTCCTGTTATGTTAATGACTCACAGCTTTTCACGGAGATGTCAGTGACTGACTATGACCTAGCCATCATTGGAGGCGGAATTGCTGGCTCGACGCTCGGACTGCTGATGGCTCGCCAGGGCGCACGGGTCCTGATCTTAGAAAAAGATAGACTGTTTCGTGATCGGGTTCGCGGCGAAACGGTAGCGCCATGGGGTAGCGAGGAAGCGCGCACGCTGGGCGTTTACGATCTCTTGCGTGATCGTTGTGGAATTGAGGTGCCGTACATTACATTTTGGTTCGGAGGACATGCCGGCGGGCGCCGTGATCTTTGTACAACGACGCCTCATGGCATGGGCAGTCTCGATTTCAAGCACGCCGAGATGCAGGAAGTACTGCTGGAGGCAGCGCGTTCAGAGGGCGTTGAAGTGCATCGTGGCAGAAAGTGCAAGGAGCGTAACGCCCGGGCAACCCGCAAGCGTCAACTTTTCCGATGACGGAGAAACGCGGAAAGTGACGGCCCGGCTCATGGTTGGCGCCGACGGGCGTGAATCGAAAGTTCGCAGCTGGACCGGGTTCGACGTACAGCGCGAACCGACATATCTGTTCGCCGCGAGCGTCTTGCTTCAGGCATCAACAGACCTGGGAAATTCTGTTCACTACCTTGCTGATCCGACAACGCCACGTTCGGCCTTTATCGTACCCGTCGCAAAAGATTACTTTCGGCCTTACCTCATGTTCCGTCACGAGGCGGTTGGCCGGCAACTGTCAGGGGAAAAGGACGCTCCAGACTTCATAAAGCACTGTGTGGCGTTGGGTGCCCCTGCTGAATGGTTTGAAGATGTTCAGATTGCTGGTCCGCTGGCAACTTTTGACGGCGCCTCGCGTTGGGTCGAGCGCCCATATCGTGACGGCGTCGTACTGGTAGGTGATGCGGCCTCATCCAGTGATCCGAGTTGGGGAAACGGTTTGTCTATGACACTGCGAGACGTGCGCCTGCTTAGCGAGGGACTTTGTGGCGACAAAGATTGGCAACGTGCAGCATCAGATTATGCTGTTAAACAGGCCATGAATGCGTCTCGATTGAGACAGGGTGAAACTCTGCTCCGTGATCTGCTGTTCGAGCCTGGCGAGGCCGCGTTAAAGCGCCGTAATCATGCAATGGAACTGTTGGATGACGAACCAGAACGCGACCCAGATCTCTTTGGGCTCGGCCCCGAGGCGCTCTGCGATGATACGGCAAGGACCCGTTTCTTCGGCGAAGTTTGACAGGATCAATAGTGTAGCAAATTTGACCGGTCTATCGTAAATGTCGGCTCCTGGCTAAATCCGGACCTACATCTATTGCCGCTTGCATATCCGGAAACGAACAGAAAGCAGACGTTTCGGGCACTGTGCTGAGGCTTTTGAATGCGAAGCCAAGTCCAAGTCTATACCGGCCTGATCTCCGCACTGCCATCTAAACTTCCTGCCAAACGGGGCCGTCCGTAAATTAATCGCATAAGGGGTGGTTCGAGAGTTTTATGAAATCATGGCCTGATCAACAGCCGAGACTTTTAGCCAGTTCAAGAAAATCCTCAGCAGCAATATCCCACGCTCCTTCCGGTGCGAGATCGGTTTTCTGATCCGGGCCATATTCAGCCGGGCGGCGGACAAAAGCCGTTTTCATGCCGAGGGCGGACGCGGCGGCGAGATCGCCATTGTGGGCGGCGACCATCATGCATTGTTCCGGCGCCAGGCCGAGCATCTCGGCGCTGCGCAGATAGGCTTGCGGTTGCGGCTTGTAGGCGCCGGCGGTTTCGGCGCCGAGCACGGCATCCCACGGCAGCGCGGCACGCTTGGCCATATTGACGAGCAACGAGACATTGCCGTTGGAGAGCGTCGCCAGGATATATTTTTGCTTTAGGCGGGTGAGGCCGGCAACCGCATCGGGCCACGGGTCGAGGCGATGCCAGGCGCGGTTGAGATGATCGATTTCCTGTTCCGTCAGATTTTGGATGTGGTGGCGCGCCAGGAGTTCATCCAAATTCATGCGGTGTAAGTCATCAAGCTTGCACCACGCGATCTCGCCGCTGCGCACGCGCTCCATGGCCGGCTGGTAGAGGGCGCGCCAGTCATCGGCGAAGGCGCGCCAGTTGAGATCGATGCCCTTGGCGCGGCCCAGCTCGGCGCCGTCACGGGCAATGCCGGAGCGCCAATCGACCACGGTGCCAAACACATCGAATGTGAGTGCCCTCACGTCGGCAAGGCTCACGGCACGGGCCTAGAGCTTGACGCAGACATTGCGCAGCTCGGTATAGAATTCGAGCGAATGCACGCCGCCCTCGCGGCCGATGCCGGATTGTTTGGCGCCGCCGAACGACGTGCGCAGATCGCGCAGGAACCAGCAATTGACCCAGGTGAGCCCGGCTTCCATGCGCGCCGAAACCCGGTGGGCGCGCGATAGATTCTCGGTCCAGACGGTGCAACAGAGGCCGTACGGTGTGTCGTTGGCCAGCGCCACCGCCTCTTCCTCCGTATCGAACGGGCGAATATGGCAGCACGGGCCGAATATCTCCTCGCGGTTGATCGCCGATTCATCTCCAAGGCCGGTCCAGATGGTGGGCTCGATCCAACAGCCGCCAGCGAGCGCCGCCGGCATCTCCGGTACACCGCCGCCGGTTATGACAGTGGCGCCATCGTCGCGGGCGCGCTGATAGTAGGACAGCACCTTTTGCCGATGCGTTTGTGAGATTAAGGGCCCGAGCGTGGTAGCGCTCTCGCCCGGGGCGCCCGGCTGCAGTTTTTCCGCACCGGCCTTCAGGCGCGCCACGAAATCGTCGAAGATGGGGCGCTCCACATAGATCCGCTCGGTGCTGAGGCAGACCTGGCCACAATTGGCGAAAACCGAGCGCAGCGTGCCCTCAATCGCTTTCTCCAGGTCGCTATCGGCGAACACAAGGGCCGGATTCTTGCCGCCGAGCTCGAACGAAACATCGCGCACGCCATTTGCCGCCGCCGTCATGATCGCCTCGCCGGTCGCGGTCTCGCCGGTGAAAGTGATGGCATCGACGCCGGGATGGCGGGTCAGCATCTCGCCGGCGGACTCCGGGCCGAAGCCGTGCACCACATTGTAAACGCCCTTGGGAATGCCAGCCTTGTTCATCACCTCACCGAGTAGTGTGGCGGTCAACGGCGTTTCCTCAGACGGCTTGACGACAACGCAATTGCCGCAGGCCAGCGCCGGGCCGACTTTCCAGGTCATCAATAGGAGCGGCAGGTTCCACGGGCTGATCACGGCGATCACACCTTTGGGAACGCGGAGCGCGTAGTTCACCGCACCTGTACCATCCGGCGTCGGCATGGAGAAATGCTCGCTGCCGACATTTTTCACCAGGTCGGCGAAGACCTTGAAATTGGCCGCGCCGCGCGGAATATCGATATGCGAGGCGAGGGATTTCGGCTTGCCGGTATCGCTGATTTCGGCGGCGAGGAATTCATCGAAGCGCGCCGTGATACCGTCCGCCACCTTGTGCAACAGCTCGGCACGTTCCGCCACCGCCATATCGCCCCACGGCCCCGCCAGTGCGGCCCGCGCCGCGCTCACCGCAGCGTCGATCTCGGCTTCGCCGCCCTCCGGCACAAATCCGAGCGACGCGCCGGTGACCGGATTGAAATTCTTGAACCTGCGGTTGCTATCACCGGCGGTGTATTTGCCGTCAATAAAGTGGCGCGCTTCGACGCTCACGTCACCACGCCGAGAAAGCGGTCATTGAGCTCTTTCTCGTAATAGAAAATGCCCTTGCCCAGTTGATCCGGCGTCCACACCCGTGTCGGGTGATCGGGGAAATAGCTGTAACCGCCGGAGAAAACCTCGTTGCGGTTACCGGACGGATCGAAGAAGTAGATCGTCTGGCCGCGCGTGATGCCATGGCGGGTCGGGCCGACATCGCGCGAGATATCGAAGCGCGAGATGATATCGGCGGCGTGGCCGACATCGTTCCAGGATTCAAGCGCAAACGAGACATGATGAAACTTGCCCGGCTCCGGGTGCTCGACGAAGGCGACCTCGTGCGACTTGGTGCTGCTGGTGAGCCAAACGGCGATTGGGCCGTCCGGCGTTTGCACTTTTTCGACCAGGTTGAAATCGAGCACCTCGGTGAAAAAG
>JAPYQV010000309.1 GCA_029937205.1 Alphaproteobacteria bacterium | reverse complement strand
CTTCTACAAGGCCAATCACCAGGCTCCCTTTACCAAACACATTCGCGCCGTTGCCAAGGCGCCGGTGATCAATGTCGGGCGCTTCACCAGCCCGGACGACATGGCCCAGATGATCAAGTCGGGGCAGGCCGATATAGTCGGCAGCGCGCGCGCTTCCGTGTCCGATCCGTTTCTGCCCAACAAGATCGATGAAGGCCGCACGGACGACATCCGCGAGTGCATCGGCTGCAATATCTGCATTGCCAAGTGGGAGCGCGGCACGACCTTGGTCTGCACCCAGAATGCCGCCGCCAATGAAGAGTATCGCCGCGGCTGGCATCCCGAGAAATTTGAGCCCGCCGAAAATCCGGGCTCCGTTCTGGTCGTCGGCGCCGGCCCGGCCGGTATGGAATGCGCCCGGGTGCTCGGCTTGCGCGGTTATGAAGTGCATCTCTGCGAGGCGGACAGTGAAGTCGGCGGACATATGCGCGACGTCATGCGTTATCCGGGCCTCGCCGAGTGGGGCCGTGTCACGAGCTACCGCGAGGGCCAGCTCAACAAACTCAAAAATGTCGAGGTGCACACATCGAGCCGTCTCGAGGCTGAAGATGTATTGACCTATGGCGCCGATAAGGTCGTGCTCTCGACCGGTTCCTTCTGGGCGCAGGATGGCTTTAGCCATGTAACCATGTCGCCCATACCCGGCATCGATGCGTCGACCGCGCAGTTCTTGACACCGGAGCAGGTGATGGCCGGCGAAGCCGTCGGCGACCGGGTAGTTGTGCTCGACGCCGATGGTTATTTCACCGGCGTTGCCATGGCCGAGATGATGGCCGATTTGGGCAAACAGGTCAGTATCGTGACCCATTTTGGCGCCGCCGCACCGCTCATGGAATACACCCTGGAGGCGCCCAATCTGCACCGCATGATGCATGAAAAGAACATCACCCAATATGGCGGTCATTGGGTTGAGGAATGCGAGCCGGGCAATGTCGTGAAAGTGAAGCTGTTCGACCTGTTGCGCGACGGTTCCACACGCACCACCGAGCCGGCCGCCGGCAAGCCGCCGCGCGAAATGAGCAGCGAAGTCACCATCGTCGAGGCCGACACGGTGATTTTGACCACCGCGCGGCATTCGAACGACGCGCTCTATCAATCGCTCTGGCAAAGCCGCGAGCGCTGGGAAGAAGAAGAGATCGGCGGCATTTATCAGGCGGGTGATTGCTACGCGCCAAGACTCATTGCCGATGCCGTTTTCGAAGGCCACCGCATCGCTCGTGAGTTTGAATCGGATAATCCGCAGCGCCCGTTGCCGTTCCTGCGTGAACGTATGATCTGGGGGCGCGATAATATTGCGGGCGCACCGAATTAACGGCTGCGAATAACCACAGCGAATAACCACAGCGAATAACCACAGCGAATAAACAGCGGCGGAGCACGCCTTACGCTGTCGCTGCGAGGGGAGGGATGACATGACTGATTGTTCCGCCGATCCGTGCTTGCTCTCGTCGAGCGGCGATTGCCCCAACAATGATGCCTTGCCGTTGCTGCTCTACCGGGGCGCCGTCGCCTTGTCGGAAGACGATGCGGAGGGCGACGTCGAGAAAGCTTTCTGGGCCAATGGTTGGGGCAACGGTTTTCGCGGCGATACCTTCCCGTTTCACCACTATCACTCTACTGCCCATGAAGTGGTCGGCATTGCCCGCGGCACAGCAACCATTCAGTTCGGCGGCCCGGACGGCCCGGTCTTCGATGTGGCCGCCGGCGATGCCGTGCTGATTCCGGCCGGCGTCGTCCATTGCCGGCTCGACGACGCGCCCGGTTTCATGAGTGTCGGCGCCTATCCGCCGGGGCAGACGCCGGACCTATGCGTTCTCAACGAAGCTGACGCCGGCATCGCACGTCAAACGCCCGAGATTGGCGATCTTGCGGTCAAGCCCATCGGGCAAAATGAGCTTGCATCGACAAAGGCGCGAATCAACTCTGTCGCGCTGCCTTCGAGCGACCCGATTGCCGGAAATGGCGGCCCCATGGCGGCGCATTGGCTGCGGGGCGGCACCCAGCAAACAGCATGATGCGGCGCATCGAAGGCGGCTGTCATTGCGGCAATATCCGCTATGACTTCCAGCTTCCCGAACCCGACGGTGCCATACCCGTGCGCGCCTGCGGCTGCAGCTTTTGCCAGAAACACGGCGGCGTTTACACCTCGCACCCGGCCGGACAGTTGGCCGCCCGCATCGAAGACCCGGATCTTGTCGAGCGCTACCGCTTCGGCACCGAGACGGCGGAATTTCACATTTGCCGCAAATGCGGCGTGGTGCCGTTCGTCATCAGCGAGATCGACGGCACGCTCTACGCCGTGGTCAACGTCAACAGCTTCGAAGGCACGAACGCGTTAGAGTCATCGCCGAGCGATTTTGACGGCGAGACGGTCGATTCCCGCCTCGCCCGGCGCAAGCGCAATTGGATCCCGAACGTGACCATCGAGGCCGCTGCCAAGTGAGCGGCGAACAAACCGTCTACGTGCCGGCTTAAAGCGGCGCTTGGTCGGGGGCGGGGCTGAGGGTGACACCGATGATGCGCCAATCGCCGCTTGCCTGGCGCCGGAGCGCGTAGCGCGCCAGCACGGTCACACCATTTTCACCGGTCAAAATGAACGGCTGCATGAACTGGTCGCCGACCGCCAAGGGCTCAAGATATTCTACATAACCCGGCCGGAAGACCGGCGCATACTGGCTCCGCACCATTTCCATGAAATTCTCCGGCGTGCCGAACATTTTCTTGATGGCGGGTGCGGCGAAGGCAAACGCGGCAGCACCGTCGTCGCGCTTGAAGGCATCCATCTGGGCCGAGATCACCGCCTGCACATTTGCGGTGTCAGTGGGGGAAGGCGCTTCCTCAGCGCGCAGCGGTCCGGAAAGCAAAGTGGCGCAAAACAGAATTGCCGCGAACAGGCGAAACAGATGGTGCATCTTTCTCTCTCCCATGCTTCCTCTACATATAGTGCGGGGCGTGCCGCAAACCAGAAGGTATGAACGCCAATATGAAGCGAAAACTAACACGAAAATTTGCCACCATGTTGGCGACGACGATTATCGTTTTTTTTGCCATTGCACTCGATCTGATTGCCTCCCAAGGGGTTGATTCATCGCCGGGAAGCGATTCACTCGACCTCAGCGAAGCGACCGGCGTGGATTATAGCGATTTGCCGTCGAGCCTCAGCTTCACCGCGCGCGACGGCAGCGAGCTTGCCTATCGCCGCTATGAGAGCGCGCGCCAAACCAATCGCATCCTCATTCTGGTGCACGGTTCGGCCTGGCACGGCATGCAATTCCATGCCATGGCGGGCGAACTGGCGGCGCGCGGCGTGGCGACGGTGATCGCGCCCGATATGCGCGGCCATGGCGCGAAACCGGCGCGGCGCGGCGATGTCGACCATAGCGATCAGTTGGAGGACGATATGTCCGATCTGATCGATTACCTGTCACAAGGCGTAAGCGAGCCGGAAATTATTCTTGGCGGCCACTCTTCCGGCGGCGGCTTTGTCGTCCGTTTCGCCGGTGGCGTCCATGCCGCCAAGGCCGATGCCTTTATCCTGCTGGCGCCGTTCTTCAAATACAACGCGCCGACGACGCGGGAGAATTCCGGCGGCTGGGCACGGCCGGCGACGCGCCGCATCATCGGCCTGGCCATGCTGAATATGGTTGGTATCACCGCGCTCAATCATCTTGAAGTGATCGGTTTCGCGATGCCGCAATTCGTGCTCTCGAGCCCTTACGGCTATACGGCGACAAGGCGCTACACCTACCGCATGACCAGTGCCTTCGCGCCGCGCGCCGATTACGAGGGCGATCTTGCCGCTATCGACAAGCCGCTGCTGGTGGTCGCCGGCGATCGCGATGAGGCGTTCATTGCCGAGCAGTTCGAGCCGGTCATCTCGGCCCAGACCAAGACCGGCGTCTATCATGTGCTGCCCGGCGTCAGCCACATGGGTGTCCTCTACGGCCCCGACGTGCTGCCGATTGTCGAGGGTTGGCTCGGCCGACTCTCGCTCTAAATCCCTGCTATCCTGGCCGCGTGGCACGACAGGGAGGAAAGAGAATGTCTACACAACCCGGTCCGCATCATTTTGACGACACCCGGCTTATCCTGGCGCCCGATGGCGTGGCGACGACCAAGGCGGTGACAGCCAACTTTTCCGCCGAGCTCGATGCCG
>JAPYQV010000308.1 GCA_029937205.1 Alphaproteobacteria bacterium | reverse complement strand
ATTGTCGAGGTGTGCGTCGTCCTTAAAATACTGCACAAGGGTACCGGGCTCGGTGCCTTCGTAGATCACCTTGCCCTTGCCTTCGTATATTCGCCTGCGCCGCGCCATCGCCAGACCCCCAAAACGGAGAAATTCGCAAAACCCACATGCGCCATGATGTGAGCGCCGCCCCGTTGCCGATACATGGCCGGCAGAACTTTAATCAAAGAGTCCCGGCAAAACAATATCACCCAAATGGTAATTCCGCAGTCTTGAATAGGGATCGGAATTAGGTCGGGTTAATTCAGTCTAAATATCTATAATAGAAAAGGAATATTGGTTTGGCGGCCCGCCTGCAAAGCGCCACACGGGGCGCCGGTTGGCCTGGTTGGGGGCCGGCAGGGCGAAAAGAGAGGCGTTCACGGTGCCGAATCCGAAGGTCGTCGTCACACACATGGCGCCTTCATGACTATTGCTTGAATCCGAGAACTCTTGGCTTGCTAAGAGTTTTTCCCACGTATTCCAATCGCCGCCCTCCGGGTCGGGTGCGGCCGCGCCTTCGAAGCGCGGCAAATGGGCCCGCACGCGGGCCGAATCAGGGTCGTTCCTGTCGCCCGCAGTAAACATGGAGATGCCGGCCGGGATGGCATGGCGGGTGATCGGCCCGGTGCCGTCATGGCGCAACCAGAAGGCATCGCTATTGTCAGCGACGATTAGGTTAAACGGGCGGTAGGCCTCGCTGTTCAGCGCCATCAAGGCCTCCACTGCCAATGCAGCATCCGCATGGTCGAGCGCTTCCAGCACCAGTTCGCCGCGCGAGCGCTTGCCGTCGCTCGGGCCGAGCGAGCCCATGCGGTTCAAAATGCCGGCGATGACGCCGGTATCATTGATGCCAAGCCAGCTGCCGCCGGCGAGATTGTCCTGGCCGGCGACAATATCGCCGCGATCCGGCCAATGACGTGCCGGCGCGGACCAGTCGCGGTCGAGCATTTCGTCGCGATTGGCGGCGACGAGTACCGGCCAGTCGTGGCCGGGGCGGCGCAGAATCACCAGGGTACACATGGTTTGTCCCGCGCCCTCGTGGCGAAGCCCGGCGCGTTATATGCCAAGTGTCGGTGCCGGTTTGGCGATGCCCTGTTTACAAAGGCGGCGGCGCGTCTCATATAGATGCCATCAATCATTTGCTTAATGCGCCAAAGTGCCCCCGGCGCGCGATTTACCGACAAATCATAGACCACAAGACGCCCCTTTGGCACAATGGGAACACGCCCTGAAACGGGCACGATAATCGAGCGGGCGCGACACAGCGCCGGACAGCAAAATCAAGGAGCGGACGGCCATGAGTAACGGGTTTGACGAACGGAAGACAGCGGCGGAAGCCAAGTTCAAGCATGACGAGGAGTTCAAGTTCAAGGTCATGGCGCGGCGCAACAAGCTGCTCGGTCTCTGGGCCGCGGATTTGATGAGTATCACCGGGGCGGACGCCGAAGCCTATGCCAAACAGGTTGTGGTCTCGGATTTCGACGAGCCCGGCGATGACGATGTGTTGCGCAAAGTGTTGGGTGACCTGCAGGCCAAAGGCCGCAGCGAGGACAATGCCGATGTGCGCCGCCAAATGGATCGCCTCCTCGAAGAAGCCAAGCAGCAATTGACGGAAGAATAACGTCGCGATCCAGGGCGTTAATGTCGAAAATATCGAAAAATAATTAGCATGATAACTAATCATGTCTAATACGCTGCCCGATTGGGGCCAAGGCGCTTATGCGGCGTTGGCGGAAGCCGGTGTGCGGCAACTGCCATATGTGCCGGACAGTGGATTGAATTGCCTGCTCGGCCTTTGCGATGCAGACAACCGGATGCGCCCGACCATGCTTTCTTCCGAACAGGAAGGGATTGGCGTGGCCGCCGGTGCCTGGCTCGGCGGCGAGCGCGCAGCGCTCCTGATGCAGTCGAGCGGTGTTGGAAATTGCATCAATGCACTCTCTCTGGTGCGCACTTGCCGATTTCCCCTGCTGATGATCGTCACCATGCGCGGCGAATGGCGCGAGTTTAATCCCTGGCAATTGCCCATGGGACAAAATGCCGGCGCCCATCTGGCGCAGGCCGGCGTAATCGTCGAGCGCGTGGAAACGCCCGAGGCGGCGGACGCCATGGTGGCCGCGGCGGCAGCGCTCGCTTTTGAGACCATGAGCGCAGTCGCGGTCCTGATTGCCCAGCGCGCGATCGGCGCGAAGCATTTTTCCGGAATGGCGGAAGATGCCTGAACAGCCCAATACCGAATTGGCGCGGCGCGATGTGGTGCAAACCATCCTCGAGGAGCGCGGCGACGCCCTGGTCATTGGCGGCCTCGGCTCGCCGGCATGGGACTGCGCGGCAGTGGAAAACAACCCGCTCGATTTTCTGCTCTGGGGCGCCATGGGAAACGCCGCCGCAATTGGCCTCGGCCTCGCGCAAGCTCAGCCCGAACGGCGGGTATTGGTGATCACCGGCGACGGTGATATGGCCATGGGTCTCGGTTCCCTGGCCGCCATCGGCAGCGCGGGTCCGGAAAATCTCGCCATTATCGTGCTCGACAATGAGCGCTACGGCGAAACCGGCATGCAACCGAGCCACACAGCACAACACCTGGATCTCGCCGGCGTGGCGGAGAGTTGTGGTTTTCCGGAAACGCACACAGTGCGCGATCAATCTGGCTTGGAAGCAGTCCTACCAATCATTCACGCCGCACCCGGCCCCATCGCCGTAATTATCAAAGTCAGGGCGGAAGACCTCCCCCGCGTCCTGCCGCCGCGCGACGGCGCTTTTCTCAAAGACCGCTTCCGCACCGCCCTCCTCGGCGAAGCCCGGGCGTTAGCCTGATTTCGCTTGCGGCGAATAATTAAGTAAGCTGTCAATGTAATTAAACTTAGGCCTCAACAACGACACTCCCAGGAATGCGCCCAGCATTCCGGCAAGCGAGACTTCGCGCCCGAGTTAATACGAGGTAGCCAAGAGCGCGGATGCGCTCGCCCGGCGTTTGAGGGCCAAACTATAAGAGAGTCCCGACTTAATACCGCCCGACCGTGAGGCCGCCGTCGACGATGAGGGTTTGGCCGGTCATGTAGCGGGCGGCGTCGGAGCACAGGAAGAGGATCACGTCGGCGATGTCTTCCGGCTCGCCGTAGCGCCCGAGCGGTACATATTTCGCCGACGCTTCGAGCCCCGGCAGGCCGACCGAATGCACGGTCGAGAGTGCTTGCGCCGTCTTGATGAAGCCGGGTGCCACGCCGTTGATGCGCACGCCGCCGCCGCCGAGATCGCAGGCGAGGCCGCGCACCAGCCCGACCACACCGGATTTGGCGGCGTTATACTGCACATGATCGTGCCAGCCATAGGTTGTGCCCATCACCGAGGAGAGGGCGACGATGGCGCCTTTGCCCGCTGCCCGCATGGCCGGCGAGGCGGCGCGGCAGAGGCGAAACACGCCGGTCAAATCCACGTCCAGGGTATGCGCCCATTTCTCATCGGTCATCTCGTCGAGCGGTACCTTGTGCGCGATGCCGGCATTGGCAACCACCGCATCAAGCGCGCCGGTGGCGTCTTCCGCCGCCTTGACGGCGGCGTTTACATTGTCTGTGTCGGTCACATCGACATGATGAAATTCCGCCGTGCCGCCCGCCGCCTCGATCGCGCTCACCGTTTCCGCGCCCTCGGTGTCGAGCACATCGGTGACATAGACGTGGTAGCCCGCCGCGGCAAATGCGAGGGCCGAGCAATGGCCGATGCCGATGCCGGCACCGGTAATGAGGACAGTGGCTTTGCTCATGTGGCTTCTCCCTGTTGGCTCAGGCGCCTTTTCGGCGCGGTTTCTTGTTCTTTTTCCCGCTGCCGAAGACGCGCGCAAACACGCCGTCGACATGCGTGAGATAGGGCGCCGGATCGAAGCAGGCGGATAATTCCGCGCGGCTCATGCGCTTGTTGACGGCATCGTTCGCCCACAAGCGCGCCTCGAAACTGCCGCCCTCTTTCCACACCTGCATGGCGTTGTCCTGCACGGTGCGATAGGCGTCCTCGCGTGAGATGCCGGCCTGAATGAGCGTGATCAACACGCGCTGGCTATAGACCAAACCACCGAGGCGATCCAAATTTGCCTGCATGGTGTCGGGATAGATCAGCAGGTTCTCGACCACGCCGGCGAGGCGGGCGAGGGCGAAGTCGAGCGCGATGGTGGCGTCGGGCGCAAACACGCGCTCGGCCGAGGAATGCGAGATATCGCGCTCATGCCAGAGCGCGAC
>JAPYQV010000307.1 GCA_029937205.1 Alphaproteobacteria bacterium | reverse complement strand
GCTTCTGTCCGCCCGCCTCGGCAACCGGGTGCTGCTCAAGCGCGAGGACTTACAGCCGTGTTTTTCCTTCAAGCTGCGCGGCGCCTACAACAAGATCTCCGGTCTCACGCAAAGCCAGACCGCGCCCGGCGTGATCGCGGCCTCGGCCGGCAATCACGCACAAGGTGTGGCACTCTCGGCGCAAAAACTCGGCATCAAGGCAGAAGTCGTGATGCCCCGCACGACGCCGGAGATTAAGGTCAACGCGGTGCGCCGGTGGGGGGCGCGTACAATTCTCCACGGCGATACCTATGACGAGGCAGAGGCGCGCGCGCTCACGCTCGCACAGGATCGCCGGTTGACCTACATCCACCCCTATGACGATGCCGAGGTGATCGCCGGCCAGGGCACCATCGCCATGGAAATTCTGCGCCAGCATTCCGGCCCCTTGCACGCCATTTTCGTACCGGTCGGCGGCGGCGGCCTGGTAGCCGGCATCGCCGCCTACATCAAAACCCTGCGGCCGGAAGTGAAAATTATCGGCGTCGAACCGGAGGATGCCGCATCGTTATCCGCCGCGCTGCAGCGCGGCCGGCGCGTGCGTCTCAATCATGTCGGCATTTTTGCCGATGGCGTGGCGGTGCGCCAGATCGGCAAGGAGCCCTTCCGTCTGGCGCGCAAATTGGTCGATGAGGTGGTGCTGGCCAGCGTCGATGAAATCTGCGCCGCGATCAAAGACATCTATGACGACACGCGCTCGATCGCCGAGCCGGCCGGTGCGTTGGCGGTGGCCGGGCTGAAGAAATATGTCGCGCGTGAAAATTTGCACGACGTGGCGCTGATCGCCATCGACAGCGGCGCCAACGTAAATTTCGATCGCCTGCGTCACGTTGCCGAGCGCGCCGAACTGGGCGAGCAGCGTGAAGCGGTGTTTGCCGTCACCATCCCGGAACGGCCGGGCAGCTTTCGCGCCTTCTGCCGCGCCCTTGGCAAACGCCAGGTGACCGAGTTCAACTACCGCTACGGTGATCGCCGCGCGGCGCGTATTTTCGTCGGTGTCCAAACCGGCGGCGCGGCGGAACGGGAAACCTTGTTCGCCCAATTGACGCGCAAGGGCTATGCGGTTGCCGATTTGAGCGACAACGATGCCGCCAAACTGCATGTGCGCTACATGGTGGGCGGCCATACGGCAGATATTGAAAACGAACTGCTCTACCGCTTTGAGTTTCCCGAACGGCCTGGCGCTCTGCTGAATTTTCTCAATCATATGAAGGCGGACTGGAATATCAGCCTGTTTCACTACCGCAATCACGGCGCGGCCTATGGCCGTGTCTTGTGCGGCATGCAAGTGCCCACGAGCAAGCGTGCTGAGTTTCAGTCATTCCTGGATGGTCTGGGCTACAGTTACTGCAAAGAAACGGACAATCCGGCCTATAAGTTGTTTCTCGGCTGAGGGCGGATATGGCTGCGCAATTGCCGAATGAACTTCACTCTCTCTTTTGCTAGAGTGGGCTATGCAAATTCGCGAGATAATTATTGGCGGGCAGGCTTCTTACGAAATTGTTGAAGAAATTCACCACGCCACCGGCACAAAATACCGCGTCATTGTGTCATTGGGGACGGACTCAGACCCGGAAGATGTGCGCTGCCGCAGGCAGTCAGATTTACTCGGCCTGGGGCGTTCTCTCGAGCGGTTGATACCCTTGCGCGATGCCGATCCCGGCATTGCTCGCAAATGCAACAGCATGGCCAATCGAATCGACCGGGAGAGAAATAAAATCGCACAACTGACGAGCACGATCGAACAAATGGCTGCACCGCCGTCGGTCGCGAGCCAGAGCAATCCGGGTGACGGCTTGCTGCCGCGCGGAAATGTCAAAAGACTGAGACTCGTACCAGGCAACCCCTCCGATGAAGCGAATAAATATCGCGTCGATTGACCGAAACCCAATTGTTGATTGGTACTGTCATTATCCAGTGCCTCGCGAATCGCAACATCGACCGGATTGCAGACATTTCGCTATAAATTATGTAATTATATGATTCCGAAATTTCAGAGGTGGGGAACTCGGACATGATCATATTACGCGGGCTCGCGGCGGCATTATTTCTGGCTTTAAGTCTGTTCAACAATTCCCAGGCCAATTCGCAAAATTTAGAAATCGGCAGCGTGGCGGAAATACGCCTTGCTCTCTACGACACAGTAAGCGGCGGCAACTCCGAGCGGTTTTATAAGAACGACCATGTTTTTGCCGATGAATTAATCGAAACGGTCAAGAAATCCAGCGCGCAAATCCGCTTCCTTGACGATACGGATCTTTGGCTCGGTGCGTCCAGTCAACTCACCCTGGATTCCTTTATTTACGACCCCAACGCCGGCACCGGTGAGATGATTGCGGAACTCGGCACCGGTCTGTTCCGTTTCGTTACCGGAAACATGCCCAATGAGGGCTTCGAAATTCTCACCCCGGTCGCGGTCATCGGCATTCGCGGAACCGACTTTTCCGTATCGGTCGCCGCCGATGGCGCGACGGAAGTTTCGGTATATTCCGGACAGGTGACGGTATCGCCGCGCGGCGGTGGCGCCGCCCAATCCGTCAATCCGGGTGAAACGGCTGCCGTGGCAAATGCGACGGCAGCCGTCAGCGTATAGCCGAGTGGCCACACCACGCCTCCCGCCAGCCTCTCCACCGGCAGTTCGACATCGTCGGGCCAGACTGGTGGCGGTGGAAGCGGCGGCGGCGGTGGCGGCGGTAGCGGCAGTTGCTTTACGCCCGACACGCGCGTGATCATGGCGGATGGCCGCCTGGAGGCTATCGCAGATATTAGCATTGGCGAAACTGTTCTGGGGCAAGACGGCGCGCATAATATCGTGACCGGTGTCGAGCGGGTCACCCTGGGCGCCCGACGGCTTTACGGATTTGATGGCGGCCCGCTGTTCGTAACGGCAGAACATCCGTTCATGACCGACACAGGTTGGAAATCGATCGACCCGTCGGCCACCGCGGCCGAGAATCGCAATCTCAAGGTCGGCGCTCTTGCGCCAGGCGATGCACTGGTGACAATCGGCCGCTCCGACTGGCGCCTGGCGACGCTCGGGAACCCGCGCAGCATGATGAACACCACGCTTGGTCTTCAAATATTAGGTGCCGTAACCTCATCCGTCGCAGACCCACAGACTCCGCTCTTCAACCTGCTACTCGATGGCAATCATTCTTATTGGGTCATACAATCCGCGGACGCACCGTTGCTGCAAACCATCTCGGCGACACCGAACACCGCAACAGCCACCGAGAAGGCGTATCTTGTGCACAACAAGGGCGGCTAACAAATCAATAAGCGACCATTGGACAACAGATGGCAAATCGACCGACGGAACTGACGCCAGCGCTGCACGATTACCTGCTCACACATGGCTTTCGAGAAGCTGATATTCTTCAGCAACTGCGTGAAGAAACGCAAAGCCATGAATGGGCGATCATGCAGATCACGCCCGAGCAAGGCGCCTTCATGGCCCTGCTGGCGGAACTTATCGGCTGCACACGCTACCTCGAAATTGGCGTTTTTACCGGCTACAGCTCTCTCAACCTTGCGCTTACCATGGCCCCGGGCGGCCATGTCACCGCGCTGGATAGCAACGCGGACTATACCAAGACAGCCGAGCGTTACTGGCGCCAGGCGGGGCTGGCGGAAAATGTTGAGCTGCGCCTCGGCGACGCCGCATCGTCACTTGCCGATTTGCTGGAGGAAGGCCGCGCCGGCACTTACGATTTTGCATTTATCGACGCCGACAAATCGGGCTATGACGGCTATTACGAAGCCTGCCTCGAATTGTTGCGCCCCGGCGGTCTGGTCGCGCTCGACAACATGTTTCATTTGGGCCGGGTCGCGCCGCGTGAAAAATGGGGCGAAGATACGCCGGCGATAGACGCCCTCAACGCGAAGATCAAAGCCGACGACCGGGTCAGCGTCGCCATGATACCCATCGGTGACGGACTGACTCTTTGCCGCAAACGCGGATGACGATATAGCACCGGCAACATTCAGTTAGTGAAAGGTCCCCATGACAGCTGAAACATATTTCACCCGCCGCGAAGGCGGTGAATACGCCTATACCATCGAAGCATCCAAATTGAAGTTCGGCCTCGGCGCCATTCACGAAGTGGGGGCGGATGCCATGGCGCTCGGGATGACACGGGTGGCTCTTTACACCGATGCGCGCGTTGCCAAGCTCGAACATGTCGCTCACGCGGCAAACTCCCTGCGCGGCGCCGGGCTGGATATTGAAATATACGATGCAGTGGAAG
>JAPYQV010000306.1 GCA_029937205.1 Alphaproteobacteria bacterium | reverse complement strand
GGGCATGCCTTGACCAACGAGCACCTCAACCTGGCGCAGCTTCGTAACGATCTCTTCCGGTCTGTGCCTCTTGATTCCCATCTCTTGATCCTCCTCGACTAACTATAAGGTTGGACCAACTCATTGGGGGAGGATCAGTAGACAATGCCCAAGACGCAGGGTAGTCCCCGAATAGGAGCTCCCAAAAAGGGTAGGGCCTGAGCTCCGGTGCGGCCGATGCTTCGTCTGATGATGGTATTCAGCCTGTCACGCGCTCGGCTCGTCAGCTCGGGCGCAGCTAGTGAGGCTGCAACATGCCAAACTGAGCCGCTTTTGCGATGGCATGGGCCATATTGGCGGCGCCCAGTTTTTGTTTGGCATTTTTGAGGTGGAGACGAACGGTCTCGACCGAACGATCGAGGATTTTGCTTATTTCCCAGGCCGTCTTGCCGCCAGCAGCCCACCTCAGGCACTCAAGTTCGCGTGGGCTCAGGCGAATCGGCGGTGGCGCCTCGACTTGATCTTCGAAACCATTTTCGCGAATCATGTCGTTGAAATGGTGGGTGAGGTGAAACATCACCGTGCGCGTATTTTTCACCAGCCCACGCCAATCGCTGCGCGTGTCATCAAGAATGGCGCTCACCACGGCAAAACGGCCGCCGGGAAGATGAACCGGTATGGTCATGCCCCTGCTGAGCCCCATATCGGCCAAATAGTGCCAGGCATCCTGTTCGAGAAAATCAAGCGTCGCCGGATTTTGCACATCAGCCCAATCGAATGGCAGCGTGCCTTTGAAGCAGGCATGATAGTAGGGGTCGTGCTCCATAAAGCGCTGCCAGCCGCCTTCCCAGCCGCTCGGAAAATTTCGAACATTTAGCTTGAGCGGCAGCCACTGACCGTCGGGAAGTCTTGGCGCAACATGTTGATAGGCGTAAAGGACCTGGGTGTAGCCCAAGTCCCATGTGATACCGGCCAGTCTGTCCAGGCCGTCGCTAAAGCTTGTCGCGCCATATAGTTCGGCGACATAACTTCGAGCTGTCCTGTCTAATAGCGTAGCCATGGCGCTCACACTCTCCGGCGCGCCGCCGAACTATATTTTCCTTGCTGTCTCTACGCAGCAATTCTCCCTAACACCCAACATTATGTTCAAGCGTTGGCAAAATAGCAACATCCCCAGTCGAAGTACGAGTTTTGGTGATGGCGCCCATTTACTGACCCTACCCTTTTTAGGAGCCCCTTTTCGGGGACTGTTCAACAACACCTGATCAGCGCGATAAATCCTCAGGACAGGTGGCACGCGGTCGCATCATAAGATCGGGACTTTCGCTTCTCGTTCGCACAGGCGGGTCATGGCGGAACGAAATATATAGATCGGCAATATCGACAGCGCAGAAATAGGAGCGCCCTCATGCATTTGACGATTCGCGAGGAAGAGCGAATTCAGTTATGGGCTGCAGCCGAAATGGCGCGCCGGCGGCTTGAACGCGGCGTCAAGCTCAATTATCCGGAAACAGTGGCAGTGATTTGCGACGAGATATTGGAGCGCGCGCGAGAGGGCTGCATCCCGATGCTGACCGACTTGATGGAGTATGGCGCCACGATCATTAAGAAAGCCGACGTCATGGAAGGTGTAGCGGATATGTTGACGGTGGTCCAGGTCGAGGCTGTCTTTCCGGATGGCACAAAGCTTGTCACCGTAATGAACCCAGTTCGCTCGTAGACAACGGAGACTGTATCCCATGGCTACAAAACGAAGTTGGTCACCCCCGCCCATTCCCAAATCCGTCGTCCCCAAAGAGGCATTCGACGTTGGCATGCCGGGCACGTGCGGGAAGATCGTATTTGCCAAAGGTGACATCGAGATTAATGCCGGCCGGCCCAGTCAGAAGATCGTCCTGATAAATACCGGAGACCGGCCGATCCAGATCGGCGCGCACTATCATTTAGCCGAGTGCAACAGGGCCATGGCGTTCGACCGCGAAGCGGCGTTCGGAATGCGGCTCGATGTTCCAAGCGGCTCGGCGGTGCGATTCGAGCCCGGCCAAAGCAGAAAAGTGCAGATCACCGGCTATGCCGGCCGTCAAGTCGCCTACGGCATGAACAATATGACCAACGGTTCCATGCGATCGGACATCATCAAACAGCAAACCATGCGGCGTCTGCGGGCCGAGGGCTTTTGCTTTGAAGGCGAGCGTTATCCGGTGCAGAAATCGCCGGATGCGAAATACGCCAAGAAACAAAAACCCAAATCGAAGAAGAAATAAGGGAATGCGGCGCTCTGGCCCATTCGTTGGTCCCGTCGCAGCCGATACGGAGTGCTAGGCGATGAGTATGAAAATCAAACGGCCTGATTATGCGGCACAGTACGGCCCGACCACCGGAGATAAGGTCTATCTGGCGGATACCGGTCTGGTTGCCGAGATCGAGCATGATTACACGACCTATGGCGATGAACTGGTCTTCGGCGGCGGCAAAACCATACGCGACGGCATGGGACAGGCATCGAAGTGGAAGCAGAGCGATGGCGGCCTCGACATGGTCATCACCAATGCCCTGATCATCGATCCGCTCTTGGGCATCGTCAAAGGCGATATCGGTGTTCTCGACGGCAAGATCGTTGGTGTCGGCAAAGCCGGCAATCCGGACACCATGAACATCACCCCCGGCCTGATCGTTTCGCCCAATACGGATATCCTTTCCGTCGAAGGCATGATCTGCACGCCCGGTTTCCTCGACATCCATCCGCATTTCGATTCCGTCCAGCAGCTTTACGAATATCAGAATGCCGGATTTACCACCGTGATCGGCGGCGGCTCCGGACCGAAGACCGTTGGCATTGAATGCCCCGGTGTATTCAATCTTCAGCGCATGCTTGAAGCCATGGCCGATATACCTCTCAATTATGGTAATTTTGGTAAAGGCAATGCGGCGACGCGGGGCTCTCTGGTCGAGCAAATCCTGGCCGGCGCGACGGGCCTTAAAATCCACGAGGATTGGTCGTCCTCCCCGGCCGCGATTGAGACCTGCATGGAGTTGGCCGACGAGTATGATTTCCAGGTCCAGATTCACGCCGATACCCTGAACGAGACCGGCTATTACGAAGATACGGTGGCGGCGATTAATGGCCGGGTCATGCATATCTATCACTGCGAAGGCGCCGGTGGCGGCAACGCACCCGATATGATGAAAATTACCGGTGAGCCGAACCTCCTGCCGAGCTCAACCAATCCGACCAACCCGTTCTCGATCAACACGTATGACGAAGAAATTGACATGTTGATCACCTGTCACAACCTCAACAAAAACGTCCCGACTGACATTGCCTTTATTCAAGGCCGCGCGCGGGCCGAGACCATGCGCGCCGAAGATGTTCTGCATGACCGCGGCGCGATCAGCATGATTGGATCGGACAGCCAAGGCGTCGGCCGGGCGGCGGAAAGCGCCCAGCGCTCATTCCAGCTCGCAGCTGTAAACAAAGTGCGTTTCGGACCTCTGCCGGAAGACGAGCCCGGCAACGATAATTTCCGCATCATGCGCTATCTCTCCAAAATCACCATCAATCCGGCGATCACTTTCGGTGTTGATAGTTATGTCGGCTCAATCACACCGGGCAAAATTGCCGATCTGGTTTTCTGGCGGCCGGAATTTTTTATCGCCAAACCCGAGGTAACGCTCAAGGGCGGCTTTATTTCCCATGCGGTCATGGGCGATCCGTCGGGCTCGCTGATGACGGGCCAGCCGCTCAAATACCGGCCGCAATATGGCTCGCTTGGGGCCAATCCGGGACGGACGAGCCTGTCTTTTGTCACCAAGGCGGCAATTGAGGACGGCCTGGAAAATAAACTTCGCAGCCACCAGACCCTGGTGCCGGTTATGCGCACAAGAACCATATCCAAGCGCGATATGGTCTATAACAGCTATATGCCGAACATTGAGATCGATCCGGAAACCTATAATGTCTATATCGACGGTGAGAGAATCACGGTGAAACCGGCAAAGACCCTTCCGCTCAGCCAGCTCTATTTCTTCCGCTGAGGGCGGTGGGCCGGCGCATCGCAAGCCAAATGAGTGTCATCACCGGCGTGCTGGGAACGATCGCTGAATTTGAAGAGCGCGTTCAACAACAGGACCCGCTCCTTCTCAACTCCGAAGAACGGGCGAGCCCACACATGCTCGGCCATACCGAAGGCGGGCGCGATCTGCGCATTTCCATGCCGCGCGGCACCGAGCTCAATGACGGCGATGTGCTGGCGCTTGACGGCGATACCGCGATTGTCGTTCAGGCCGCACCGGAAGAGCTCTTCGTGGTCAGTCCCAATACTGCCTACAGCTGGGG
>JAPYQV010000305.1 GCA_029937205.1 Alphaproteobacteria bacterium | reverse complement strand
GATCTGCGGTGTCGGCGTATCGACATGCTGGCCGATGACATCGACGCCCTGCTCGACAAGCGCCTGCGCAGCGGCGCGTTCCTTGACCGGATCGTTCCACGCGCCGGTATAAACGACATGCAGCGTCACGTCCGGATTGACCTTGCGCGCGCCGATCAGATAGCCATTGACCGTCCAGTTGACGACGCCGAACGGGTTGGCCGCGACGAAGCCGATCTTGTTGGTTTTGGTCAGTGCGCCGGCCGCCATGCCGCAGAGATAATGCGGCTCATAGGAACGGCCGTAAATCGCCTGCAGATTGCCGGCATTGCTGTTGCCGCCCGGATTGATGAAGGCTACATCGGGATATTTCTCAGCCAGTTCCTTGAAGGCGTCGCTATAGCCGTAGGCGGAGCCGAGGATGATGTTGTAGCCGCGCTTGATATAGCGCTCGGCCGCCGGTTTGATCTGCGAAACGACCTCGGGAACCTTCTCTACAAATGGTATTTCCCAGCCGAAATGCTTTTCGATCTTCAGTTTCGATTCGTGAATCGCCTGGGTCCAACCGCCATCGCTTTTCACGTCAAAATAGAGCCAAGCCGGCTTCGGATCGCCGCTCAGCTTGAAAGGTTCCGCCTTCGCGGCTTGCTGAAACACAAAGCCGAGGGCCGAAAACATCGCAACTGCCATTGCGAGGCGTACAATCTTCATGACATCTCCCCTTTTTGTTGTCTCGGTTAGCTGACCAGCCGCTCTTCTTACGCGAGGCGGTTTCTCAGCCTGAATTCTTTCGTTACGGCCACGCCGCCGCAACGGCGGACGGGCCACAAATTACAGTCAAAGCGTAGGACAGAAGCCGTCCCCTCGGCAAGAACCATATTCCCACCGAACCGGGGGAAATAAAGAATGCCCGCTATGTGGATATTGTATTCATTTTCATTAGAACCCGTCAAGACAGAGAATTTATCATCTCCACGGGCCGCAACTGGCTTATCGCCACGGGCCGCAATTGGCCATGGCCTCGGTGTCCTCATAGGCATCCCAGAGCGCGATCTTGTCGCCCCGCACCTGGAACACCCAGCACCATTTGGCGCGGTAATCCTTGCCGCTGACATGGGAGGCGGCAGCCTCGAGGCCGGTGACAGCGACCATATCGCCGTCCGCGATCCAGAACTTATGCTCATGTTCGAGAATCTTTAGGGCCGCCGGCATGACCTTGAAATATTCATCGATCTTGGCCGCCCCCTGCCAGCGCCCCGCCCACGGCAAATCGCTGGAGCCCGGCATGTCGATCACCGCGTCATCGGTAAACATGGCGACGATGGCGTCCATATCGCCAGTCGCCAGCAACCCCACCCACTTCTCAATAACCGCTTTGGCCGATGTCGTGCTCATGTCAGTTCTCCCGCTTTGTCGAATTTTCTGTTCGTTGGCTTGCGTCAGGTTAGACTCTTGCAGCCGCGCGCACCATTGCCTTAAGGAGGCGCCTCATGCCCGCCAACACGCCCCCCGTCGGTATCTTCATTCTCGGCGATGTACCGCCCAAAAATATCGTGCCGTTAAGCCGCCAGGTCGAGGCTTGCGGCTTTTCCGAGCTGTGGTTCGCCGAGGATTATTTCATGCTGTCGGGCTTTTCCAGCGCCGCCATGGCCCTGCAGGCGACAGACGCGATCCAAGTCGGCGTCGGCGCGGTATCCGCCGTGGTGCGCCATCCGGCGGTGACGGCAATGGAAGCAGCGACGCTCGCCGGTGCCTATCCGGGTCGTTTTACCCTCGGCATGGGGCACGGCGTACCGGCCTGGACGCGGCAGATGAAGCTCTACCCAAAATCCGTGCTCACCGCCATGCGCGAGAGCGTGAGCGCGGTCAAAAGCCTGTTGGCCGGTGATACCCTGAACGGCCAAGGCGAATATTTCGGCTTCGATGACGTCACCCTCAGCCACCCGGCGCCGGACCTCAACGTCCTGACCGCCGTGGTCGGCCCGAAATCCGTCGATCTCACCGCCGAGATCGCCGACGGCATGATGATCTCCGCCCTCGGCGGACCGGAATATGTGCGCACTGTCTCAGAGCGCATCAAAATTCAGCGTCCCGACGGAGGTCGGAATTTTCGTTTTGTCACTTATGCCCTCACCGCCGTCGCGCACAAGCGCGAGGATGCGCGCGCCAAGGTGCGCGCCGCGACTGCTTTTTATATCGACGCCATGGGCCCGACGCTCTTGACCGGCGCCTATGGCCTCAACGATCAGGTGGCGGCTTTGATTGCAGAAGGCGGTGCCGGGGCGGTCGAGGAAAAAATGCCGGACGAATGGATCGATTGGCTGGCCATCGCCGGCGACCCGGCGGAATGCCTTGCCGGCATCCAAAGCCAGTTCGCCGCCGGCTCGACTTCGGTGGTGCTGTGCGTCGTCCCGTCCGAGGAGTTGCCCGAACAGCTCGACATCATTTCGCGCGAGATTCTGCCGAAGCTGTAATTGCCGTCCCGTGCTTGACCCTGGCGGCGCTTTATCCGATATACGGATACGCTATTTGATCAGGGGCAGCGCGTAAATCATGGTGCAGAACAAGCGAAGCACAAAACAGGCCAAAGCGCCGGCACTAAAGGGCGTGCGGCGTTCCTTGCAGGTATTGGAATATATTGCCCTCAATCCGGGCCGGGCGACCGATGTGGCGGCAGGGCTGAACGTCTCCTGGGCGACCTTGCATCGCACTTTGAGCGAGCTTGAGCAGGGCGGCTTCATCGAACGTGATGGGGATTCCAACCGTTACAGCATTGGCGCAAGAATGTGGTTTATCGGCACCGCCTATCTGGCCAACCACAAAATGCTGGAGGCGACGCGGCCCTATCTCGACGACGCCGCCGAAGCCGGCGATTACACGGTGCAACTGGTCGAACGCTCAGGCCGCCTGGCGGTAACGCTCTATTCCAATCAAACTGCCGGCGAAGTGATCACCAAATCCACCTACGGCTATCATTTTCCGCTGCATTGCGGATCCAAGGGCCAGGTGTTGCTGGCCTACGCCGCGCCACAGGACATCGAGGATTTTCTCGCCGGACCGCTCGAGAGTTTGACGCCGGATACCGTTACCAAGCCAAAGGAGCTGCGCAAGCTCCTGAAGCAAATCAAAGCCCAGGGCTACGCCCAGACCGTGGGCGACGTGCAACACTTCACCGGCTCGCTCTCCGCGCCGGTATTCGACCGCGCTCAACAGGTTATCGGTGCCGTGTGCTTCATCACCAATCGCAGCGCATTTCGCGACGATGCCACAGTGGAAAAAATGCTGGAGACCCTGCTGCGCACCGCCCACTCCGCCTCTCTCGCGCTCGGTTGGCGGCCGGGTGCGTAGTTCTGTATTCACATATCGGATATAATACCCTATAATCGGATACGCTTTAACACTCGTTCGATGGCCACGCTTCATGCCCGAAATTACGCAATCCTTCGATATCGATCAGCCGCCCGAGCTGGTATGGCGCTTTTTCCAGGATATTCCGCGCGTCGTCACTTGCATGCCGGGTCTGGAATATGGCGGCGCCCGTGCAGACGACACGCAGGGTGAAATTCATGCCGGCAAAGTCCGCATTAAGCTCGGACCGGTGAGCGCCGCTTTCGAAGGCGAGGCGACAATTTCCGAAGTCGATGCGGCGGCGCGAACGGCCCGCATCGAAGGCAAGGGCATCGACAAGCGGGGCGGCAGCCGCGCCAGCGCAACGGTGGTTTATAAAATCGCCGCGACGGACGCTGGCAGCACTGTCGAGATCAACGCCGATATCAAACTCTCCGGTGCGCTGGCACAAATGGGCCGCACCGGAATCGTGCGCGATGTGGCGGCGCAGATTACCGAACAATTCGCCGAATCTCTGCGCGCCACTTTGGCCGCCGAAACGGCCGCGACGGCGGCCGGTGACGATGCCAACGCGTCCCAACCAGCACCACCGCCGCCTGCCGTGCCGCGCGAAATCCGTGGCGATGCGCTGCTGCTAAAAATCCTCTGGCGCCGCATCAAGGCACTGTTCGGCTTTTAACAGCGTTTCCACGCCCGTTGTGCCAGGGTAGGCTCTCGCGCGCCGCACCGGGCAGTTCAACGAATTGAGGGCGCCATGGCCGAGATCGAATATTTCTATTCCGCTCATTCCCTCTTCGCCTATTTGGGTTCGGCCCGCCTGAGCGAGATCGCGCGCGCCGCCGGGCGCCCGATGGATTTGCACAAAGTCATGGCGGGCATGGGGTCGACATCTTTCGGCGAACGCGACAAAGCCCACTTCGCGTACTTTTCTTTGGCCGCGAGGAAGAGCGCTGGTCGGAATATCGCCAGGCGCCGATTCTTCCGCACCGGCCAAAGCATCACGACAATGA
>JAPYQV010000304.1 GCA_029937205.1 Alphaproteobacteria bacterium | reverse complement strand
CGGCGCAGGCCCGTTACATGCCAACGCACTTTCCAAGCTGATGAATTCCTGGCCGGTCATCATTCCGCCGTCGCCGGGCGTGTTGTGCGCTTACGGCGATGCCACCACGCGGGTGACCGACGAAGCCTCGCGCAGCGTCGTCAGGCAATTCTCCGAAATCACCGACGCGGATGTCCGCAAGAATCTCGACGAATTGGAAGACCGCGCCCACACCGAGCTTGATGCCGAAGGCGTGCCGCGCGCGGAGCAATCGGTGCAATATGAAGTTGATCTCAGGTATCACGGCCAGGGCCTTCAGCTGCCGGTGAACTTCACCGGAGAGGAGTTCGCGAAAGAGGGTCTGGAGCTTCTGCGCCGCAAGTTCGACGACATGCATACGCAATTGTTCACATTTGCCCTCGATGTCGAGCATGAGATCGTCACCTTGCGCGCCATCGTGCAGGGCGAGGAAACATTTGTCGCGGCGGGCACCCTGCCGCAAGGCGGGGAAGACCCGTCGAAGGCTGTGGTTGCCACGGCTCAGGTTTATATGGACAATCGCGAACAGGAAGCCAAAATTTACGACCGTACAAAGCTCGAATCGGGCAATCGGATCGTCGGGCCGGCGATCATCACCGAAATGGATTCGACAACCCTTATTTTATCGGATCACGCCGGAGATGTAGATAAGTTCGGCACCATCGTCATCCGCCCGATCAGCGCCTAGGAGTATATCGAAATGCCAGCGAAGATCATTCAACCCAATAGCGAGCCCTTCAAAAAGGTCGATATCGATCCGATTACACTCGATATCATTGAAAGCGCGCTTCGAAGCGCGCGCTACGAGATGGACGCGGTGCTCTACCGCACCGCCATGTCGCCGGGCATTCGCGAGCAGCATGATGAGTTCCCGATGATCGCGTCGCCGAATGGCAAGATGGTGGTCGGCCAGTTCGGCTCCTTCATTCATGGCTTCAACCGGGACTATAACGGCACCATCGAGGAGGGCGATCTGTTCCTCACCTCGGACCCCTATAGCTGCGCCGGCGCCATCAGCCATGCGCCGGATTGGCTGGTGATGCGGCCGGTCTTTCTCGACGGCCGCCTGATCGCCTATGCCGCAATGTTCGGCCATATGACCGATGTCGGCGGCAAGGTGCCGGGCTCGCTGCCCACCGACGCGGCGCAGATCTACGAGGAAGGCGTCGTCATTCCGATCATCAAGATCTACAAAAAAGACGTCTTGCAGGACGATGTGCTCAAAGTGATCTTGCACCAATGCCGTAAACCGCAATGGAATCACAGCGATTTCAACGCCCTCGTGGCGGCGGTGCGCCTGGCCGAAAAACGCCTGTTGGAGCTGTGCGAGCGCTTCGGCGTTGATATGGTGCAGACAGCCATGGACGAATTGCTGGAACGCAACCGCAGCGCCATGCTGCATTTGATACAAACAACCATCGGTAAAGAAGAGCGGGTCTATTTCGAAGATTATGTCGACGACGACGGCAAGGGCATGGGGCCCTACAAATTGGCCTGCACGATGTGGCGCGAGGGAGATCTTCTGGTCTTCGATTTCGAAGGCACCGATCCACAATCGGACAGCTCGATCAATATGCTCCTCAATGAGGAGATGTTTAAGATGTTCGTCGGCGTCTATTTGATCAACATCTTCGACCCACAGATCATGTTCAACGACGGATTTTACGATCATGTCGATGTGCGCATCCCCCCTGGCACCATCTTAAAACCGTTGAAGCCGGCGGCGCTGTCGTCGCGCACCCATATGCTGGCGCGTATTTTTGACGTGCTGGGAGGCCTTCTCGGCCAACGCAATCCGGATTACATGGTCGCCGCCGGATTTTCCGACAGCCCACATTTCATGTATTCGGGATACGACAAAGACGGCGAGTGGTACCAGCTCTACCAGATTGGCTTTGGCGGCATTCCCGGCCGGCCGGTTGGCGACGGCCCGGATGGTCACTCGCTGTGGCCGAGCTTCACCAATGTGCCGAACGAATTCCTGGAAGCCTATTTCCCGCTCAGAATCGAAATCTACGAATCGATTGCGGATACCGGTGGTCCCGGCCTGCATCGTGGCGGCAATGGCGTCACCATCGGTTACCGCGCCTTGGAGCCGGGCGAGATGTCGCTGCATGACGACCGCTGGTTGACCTATCCCTGGGGTGTCGTCGGCGGCCTGCCGGGCCGGCGTAGCCGCAAGGAAATCGTTCGTGTCGATGGCAGCACCGAGATATTGCGGCCCAAATGCGACCACGTCAAAGTCGAAGCCGGCGATCTGCTGCTCTTCCACACTTGGGGCGGCGGCGGCTGGGGCGATCCGTTCGAACGTGATCCTGCCCTGGTGGCGCTAGAGGTCGATCGCGGGCTTGTGACCATGGAAGGCGCCAAGCGCTACGGCGTCGTCCTCAATGACGATCTCAGCGTTGACGAAGACGCTACGACGGCTTTGCGCGATAAAATGCGCGGCGAACGCCCGGAGATCAAACTGATCGACCGCGGCGGAACGGTCGAAGAATTGCGCGCCCGGTGCAAGGAAGAAACCGGCCTCGAACCGCCGGTAGCGCCGGTGTTCCGCGAGCATATCATCAAAGCGCTCAAGGAACGCGACGAACGCGCCCGGCGCGCGGTGGCGGCGGCGGAGTAGAACCGTTCTCGCCAGATAACGGCACAAAAGAAAAGGCGGCACCTGCGGGCGCCGCCTTTTTTTTGGCGTTATCTTTCGAAGGGCGACCTATTCCGCTGCTTCTCCGCGCGCCCATTTGCGCTCAAATGCCCAGACTTCCTCGAAGCCCATCAGTTTATGCATGTCGCTGAGGCCGATCATCGGGGTTTCCAAGTTGGCGCTGGTGCCGTCCTTGAGGAGAGAGCCGTAGGCGGATTCGAGGGCAGCGGCGGCGACCAGCATGCCGAGGCCGGGGAAAATGGCGACGCTGAAACCCATATCCTGCAATTGATTAGCCGGCAGGATCGGCGTCTTGCCGCCGTCCGCCATATTGGCAAGTGTGGGTTTTTCAAAAGCGCGGCCGACCTCCTGTAACTCCTCGACCGATTCCGGAGATTCAACGAAGATCACGTCGGCGCCTGCTTCGGCAAAGGCATGACCGCGTTTGATTGCCTCGTCGAGGCCGAGGCCAGTACGTGAATCCGTCCGCGCAATAATGAGAAAATTTGGATCGTTGCGCGCTTCCACCGCGACCTGGATTTTCTCTACCATGTCTTCAATCGGCACGACGCGGCGGTCCGGCGTGTGGCCGCACTTCTTGGGTGATTCCTGATCTTCCATCTGGATCGCGGCACAGCCCGCACCTTCATAGCCCATCACCGTGTGGTGCACGTTTAAGAGGCCGCCGAATCCGGTATCGGCGTCGCAGATCAAGGGCGCGTCAGTACCGTTCGCAATCATGCGCACGCGGCTCACCACATCGCCGAAACTTGCAATGCCGGCGTCCGGCACGCCCAAATGCGAGGCCGCGACGCCGTAGCCGGTCATATAGAGAGCATTGAATGGCATTTGATCGGCGACTTTCGCAGAGACCATGTCGTAGACGCCGGGCGCGGTGACAAATTCACCCTTGCGGATCATCTCGGCCAGTCGGGTGCGTTTCTGTGTAGCGTTCATGATGCAGGTCTCCGATCAAGTAGAAAGTCGTTGTAACACATTCCTAGACACTTATCTCCGGTACGCGCAGGTGCCAGTCGGTAGCGCCCTGATAGGCATGTCCGAGCTGGAAGAGTTGTGCCTCCGAAAACGGCAGGCCCATTAGCTGGAAACCTGCCGGCAAGCCGTCTGCTGTGAAGCCGCAAGGTACCGCGAGTGCGGGTATGCCGAGATAATTGTTGGAGCGCGTGGTCCAGCTCAGGCGGGCGACCATTTCCGGCATGCCCTGGCTCGCCGCGACGTCGGTGTCGGCAAGGCTAGGCACGGCCATGGAAAGACCTGGCGTGTGCAAAACATCGACCTTGGTAAACACCTTATCGCAAAATTCTTTTAGCAGATTTACCCGTGCACCGAGGGCGCTCAGATATTTCGTCGCCGGTATGTAGAGGCCGGGCTCGTAGCGGCTGCGCACCTGGGCTTGATAATCTTCCGGCCGTTCGCGCAGCCAAGTGCCGTGAATGGTAGCGGCTTCGGCGGGAAAAACAATATTCGACATATGCGTCGACACGTGCATATCCGGCACTTTGACCTCGATGATTTCGGCGCCGAGATCCCGGAATACGGCAAGGCTTGCTTCTTGCATCTCTTTGATTTCCGGCGTTGTCACTTCGTAATAATAATTTTCCGGCACGCCAATGCGAAGCCCCTTGATGGGCCGCTCCAGTTGCGACTCGTAATCCGGTACCGGGCGGCTGCTGGTGGTCGCATCGAGCGGGTCTTGTC